>JBAVZT010000464.1:0-2371 GCA_049588955.1 Rhodanobacteraceae bacterium
GCGAACCAGCCGCAATCCGAGTCGCAACGATGGCGTCGGGTTTTCAAGCGTGCAATCCCAATGGCTTATCGACACATCCACCGGCAGCACCTCGATGCCATGGCGCTCGGCATCCTGGATCAATTGCGAGGGCTGGTAGAAACCCATCGGCTGCGAGTTCAGCAATGCGCACACGAAAGCGGCCGGATGATGACATTTGAGCCAAGCCGAAGCATAGGCGAGCAGGGCGAAACTGGCCGAGTGCGATTCGGGAAATCCGTAGTCGCCGAAGCCTTTGATCTGCTCGAAGATCTGTTCGGCGAATGCGGGTGGATAGCCATTCCTTTGCATACCCGCGAAAAAGCGCTCGCGAAACGGTTCGAGCCCACCGCGGCGTTTCCAGGCGGCCATTGCACGGCGCAACTGATCGGCTTCGCCCGGCGTGAAACCGGCAGCGACTTCGACCAGACGCATCACCTGTTCCTGGAAGATCGGCACGCCGAAGGTGCGTCCAAGCACCTGCTCGATTTCCGGCTTCGGATATTCGACCGGTTCGAGTCCCTGCCGACGGCGCAGATACGGATGCACCATCTGGCCCTGGATCGGGCCCGGCCGCACAATCGCGACTTCGACCACGAGGTCGTAGAAAGTCTGCGGTGCAAGGCGCGGCAGCATCGACATCTGCGCGCGCGATTCGATCTGGAACACGCCGACCGTATCGGCTTTGCGGATCATGGCGTAAGTTGCGGGATCGTCCTGCGGCAGGGTGGCCAACCTGTAGTCGAGTGCGGCATGCGTGCGCAGCAGATCGAGGCATTTGCGCAGACAGGTCAGCATGCCGAGCGCGAGACAATCGACCTTGAGCAGACGCATCGATTCGAGGTCGTCCTTGTCCCACTGGATCACCGTGCGATCGGCCATTGCCGCATTTTCGACCGGCACCAATGTATGCAATGGGCGTTCCGAGATCACGAAGCCGCCGACATGCTGCGAGAGATGACGCGGAAAACCGATCAGTTCCCTGACCAGTACGATCAATTGCCGCATGACGCGACTGGCGGGATCGAATCCGCGTTCGCATAGTGCCTTGTCGAGCGAGTTGGCCCGTGCATACGAGAAGATGCGGCTCAGCTCATCGAGTTGATCGACGCCGAGACCGAGCGCGCGTCCGACATCGCGTGCGGCGCTCTTTGCGCGATAGCAGATGACTGTCGCCGCCAGCGCGGCGCGTTCGCGCCCGTATTTGCCGAAGATGTACTGGATGACTTCCTCGCGGCGTTCGTGCTCGAAGTCGACGTCGATGTCGGGCGGCTCGTTGCGTTCGATCGACAGAAAGCGCTCGAACAGGAGGTTGCCGTGCTCGGGGTCGACCGCGGTGATGCCGAGGCAGTAGCACACCGCGGAATTGGCCGATGAGCCGCGCCCCTGACACAGGATCGGCGGGTCCTGACGACGCGCCCACGAAACGATGTCCTCGACGGTCAGAAAGAAGTGTTCGTATTCGAGTCGGGCGATCAGCGCGAGCTCGCGTTCGATCTGTGCGCGCACCGCAACCGGAATGCCGCCGGGCCAGCGCTGTGCCGCGCCTGACAAGGTCAGCGTGCGCAGGTGCTCGATCGGAGTTTGCCCATGCGGAACCAGCTCATGCGGATATTCGTAGGCGAGCGTGTCGAGATGGAACGTGCAGCGCCTGGCGATGCGGACGCTTTCGGCCAGCAGTTGCGGTGGATACAGGTCGGCCAGAGTTGCGCGACTGCGCAGATGACGTTCGCCGTTCGGAAACAGGGCATGGCCCGCCTCGGCGACCGTGCAGCCGAGCCGGATTGCGGTCAGCACATCTTGCAATGCGCGCCGGCGGCGCACATGCATATGCACGTCGCCGGCGGCGACCAGCGGCAGTCCGTGGCGTTCACCGAGGCGGCGCAATGCGATGATTTCAGCCGCATCGTCGGGACCGTTGTGCAACTCGGCGGCGAGCCATGCGCGCCCGGCGAAATGCCGGGCGATCCAGGTAGCGTGCTCATCGTCGCTTGCGGCGCCGATGTTTCCCGTGACAGCGGCGCTCGTCGTGATGGGCCGGCCACTCGTGGAGCCAGCACTCCGCACAGCGGCCGAAAGCAAGGCGCCAGGGGTCCACAACATCAGCATGCCGCCGCCGATCGTTTCGACATCCGCCCGAGTCAGGCGATACTCGCCCTTGACGCTGCGCCTGCGTCCTGTCGTGATCAGCCGGCACAGATCGCTGTAGCCACTCTGATCGGCGGCGAGCAGGACGAGTTTCGGCCCGTCTTCGAGTTGCACCTCGCTGCCGACGATCAATGCGATGCCGGTCGCCCTGGATGCCTCGAGCGCGCGCACGATGCCGGCCAGTGAACATTCATCGGTGATCGTG
>JBAVZT010000465.1:0-6617 GCA_049588955.1 Rhodanobacteraceae bacterium
CGGATGCGCGATTCGAGCACGTGATCGGCTGCGCGCTTGGGCCCCCAGGCCGCCTGCTGGCTCAAGCCTCCGTCGGCATCGAGCAGATAGACCACCGCGTCCACCAGCTCGAGCTGGCGCCCGGTGAATTCGCACAAGACCCAGGCGACCTCGCGTGGCGACTGCGCGCCGGCCAGCGCCTCCGCCAGCATGGCCAGCGGCTGGTCGGCCTGCGCAAGAAATTTGGTGGCGGCGGACGGCACGTAGTTGCTCCCTCTGTCGGTGCGCTTTGAGACTGTTTCCCAATTGTCGGCCAAACGCAAGCGCTCGATCCGTCCGAGGGGTGACGATCGTGTTATCGAGGGTGCGGAGAAAGAAGCACCGGATCGGCGCACGCCGTTCGACGCGCCGGGACGATCGAACGCGCTATCCTGCTCGCCGCGCCGCAGAGATTTTCGGCAGGCCATGAAGCAAAGCGTCCGCTACCTGCGCACGTCCGACGAGGTCAGCCTGGCTTGGGCCGAGGCCGGCAAGGGCATGCCGCTGGTCAAGGCCGCCAACTGGCTGACGCATCTGGAGTACGACTGGGAAAGCCCGGTCTGGCGACACTGGACGCGATTCTTCGCCGGGCACTTCCGCTACATCCGCCACGATGAGCGCGGCTGTGGCATGACCGACTGGAATGTTGGCGATCTGTCGTTTCCGCGCTGGGTGGACGACCTCGAACGGGTGATCGATGCGGCCGGCATAGCGCGGCCGTTCGCGCTGCTCGGCATCAGCCAGGGCGCCGCGACTGTGATCGCTTACGCCGTGCGTCATCCGCAGCGGGTGTCGCATCTGATCCTGTACGGCGGCTACGCGGTGGGCGCGCACAAACGCGGCGATGCCGAGTACATTCGCGGCTACCAGGCCGTGACCGAACTGATCCGTCAGGGCTGGAACAGCAGAAATCCGGTGTTCCGCCAACTGTTCACGTCGCGCTTCATTCCCGAGGGCAACGACGAGCAAATCGGCTGGTTCAACGACCTGTGCCGGAAAACCACGACGCCTGAAATCGGCGCCACGCTGATGGCGGCGCGCGGCGACGTCGATGCACGCGAGCTTCTGGCGCGGGTCAGGACACCGACCCTGGTACTGCATGCCGATCGCGATCAGGTGGTCCCGCCGTCCGAAGGAAAACGACTCGCCGGCGAAATTCCGGGGGCATCGTTCGTTCGGCTCGACTCGCGCAACCACGTGTTGCTGGAACACGAACCGGCCTGGCTGCAATTTCAGAAGGCGGTGCTGGAATTCACCGGGCAGAGCGCACCGGCAGCCCTGCGCGAAAGCGACCAGCTGCAGAGCCTGACTGCGCGCGAGCGCGATATCCTCCCGCTGCTGTGCGAGGGACTCAGCAACGCCCAGATTGCCTGGAAGCTTGGCATTTCGGAAAAGACTGCGCGCAACCATCTCTCGCACCTGTACGAGAAACTCGGCGTGCACAGCCGTGCCGGCGCGATCGCATTCGCGTACGAGCAGCAACTGCATCGGCAACCACAGCGACCTTCGTGCCGGCCGCCGTAGCGCATGCGGGTGCGCCGACCTGCCGTATTGGCGTCGCACGTCGCACGGCGGGTGCCGGCTTCGCAAACCGCGGGATCGGGGACAAATGTCCCGGTCTGCGCGCGCACCGGCGCTGAATCGGTAGTCGCTTCCCATTGCCGCAGCGCGGGTCGGCATCGATGATCGATTCCGCGTCGATCGCCGCAACGACGTGGCGTTTCGAGCAGGTATCGCGTTGTCTCGAGCATTGTTGCACCGGCCAATGCGATCGAGAACCGCGACCCGGTTCTCGCCCTTGTCGAGGTAGCGTCCATGTCCCGTCTTCTCGCTCTGCTCTACGGCACGCTTTGCTATGCCGTTTTCCTCGCCACCTTCCTTTACGCGGTCGGCTTCGTTGCCGGACTAGGCGTACCCAAACATGTCGACAATGGTGCGCCGGGTGATTTCGTCATTGTGCTGACAATCGATCTGGCCCTGCTCGGCCTGTTTGCGGTGCAGCACAGTGGCATGGCGCGGCCCGGTTTCAAGCGCTGGTGGACGACAATCGTGCCGAAGCCGATCGAGCGCAGCACCTATGTGCTGTTCTCCAGTCTGGCGTTGATTGCGCTGTTCTGGTTCTGGCGGCCGCTCGCACCGATGTTGTGGGATGTCGAACAGCCGGCCGCCCGCCTCGCGCTGTATGGCCTCTCGGCCCTCGGCTGGCTGCTTGTGCTCAGCGGCACCTTCCTGATCAACCATTTCGATCTGTTCGGACTCCAGCAGGTCTGGCAGTTCAGCCGCGGCACCAGCGATGCGGGCGAACAGCCATTCATGACGCGCGCGTTCTATCGCATCGTGCGCCATCCGCTGATGCTCGGTTTCCTGATCGCGTTCTGGGCGGCGCCGAGGATGAGCGTTGGCCATCTCCTGTTCGCGCTGATGACGACCGGCTACATCCTGGTCGCGGTGAAGTTCCTCGAGGAACGCGATCTGATCGCAATCTACGGCGACACCTATCGCGACTATCAGCGCCGGGTGCCGATGCTGCTGCCGTTGCCGAAGCGGCCCGCGCGCACAAGCGGATCGCCGCAGCACACGAGTTGAGCGCGATCCGCAAGCAACTGCAATTGAACAAGCGCCGCAGCGGAAATGAGGCCCGACGTCAGGAGTCCTCGCGCTCCGAACAGTTTGTGGCAGCAAGGCCGCGTCTGGTTTGCGCACTTCCCTGTGCGTAGGCGTCCTTGCTTGTCGCCGCTGCTGTTGTGTTTCAAGCACTGCGGCCATCGGTCATGTCGCGCAACACAACCCTAGTCGACATCGAACGATTGCAGCTCGACCGGTGTGGTGATGTTGATCGTGCCGACCATGCCCTGGCTCTGATGCGCATCGCAGTGAAAACCGACGATGGAGGGAAACGCGCTGGTTACCGTGATCATTGCGGTCCATGAATTGCCGCTCGGGTTGCCATTCGGCCCGCAGGTATCGGAGCAGTGGAACGACCATGGCGCATTGGTGATGTCGGAGGCGAAGTTGTGAAAGCCACCGGCGTTGTGAACCGTTATCGTGTCGCCGACCCGGGCGGAAACGGTGGAAGGCTGGAATGTCAGTGTCGTGCCACCGGCGGTGACATTGATATTGGTTGCCCATGCGGGGGTCGAGGCCATGGCTGCGGCGACGGCGACGGTGGCGAACGAAAGGATGCGTCGCGAAGTATTCGATTTCATCGTGGTCTCCTTGGAGTATCGGTTGCAGGGTCTTGTTGCCGCTTCTTCCATCGCGCGATACGCCGTGTATTGCGCGCGCCGCAGTGGAATATCCAATGTCTGTCGCATTTGCGCGCATCGAGCGCCGCGCAAGACTGCTGCCGGCAATGATTCATTGCTGCGACTCCAGCCAAAGCGCGATATCGCGCATCGCGCGATCGTCGAGTCCCTTGGCCACGCCCTGCATGATTTGCGCATTGCTGGAGGCCCCGCGCTTGCGTGCGCGAAAGGCGGTCAGCTGCTGCACGACGTAGTCGGCATGCTGTCCGCGCAGGCGTGGATAGGTTCGGTAGCGCACGTGCGCGTCGGCAAGCGGATGGCCGCGCGCGTCGACGCCATGACAACCCTGGCACGGAGGCACTCCGCGCGCAGGGCTGCCGTGCAGGAACAGTGCGCGGCCGCGATCGATCGCCGCGTCTTCGCCGGGTTTGGGGGACGTCGTCGATGCAGGTGCAAGCGCAGCGAAATGGGCAGCGAGGTTGCGCAGGTCGGACCCATCGAGCGTTGCGACTTGCGCCGTCATTGGCGCATCCGGTCGTGCTTCGCGCTTGAACGCGACCAGGCGCCAGTACAGATAATCGGCGCTTTGGCCGGCGAGATTCGGAAACGCGGCTACCGGCGCGACTCCAGCCGCGCCATGGCAGGCGGCGCATACCGCCGCCTTGGCGGCGCCGGCGTTGCCGTGTACCGGCGGCGGTCGACGCAGGTCCAGCAATCCGGGCTGGTCGGCGAAAGACGCCAGCGGCGCGAAGATGACCAGCAGCACGAGGGCAGCGAAACGATGGCGAGTGCGCGAGTTCATTGCTCGCTCTAAAGCCTTACATCGACCAGCAGGCCGACGACATTGGCGGAGTAGCCGCGGGGCCCGCCGTCGGTGTAGACGCGGTGGTCGATGACGCGTGTCCGGTCGAGTCCGGCGTAATGCCAGTCGTTGACTCGCGCCAGCTCGTAGTAGTCGAACACCCGCAGCGAAACGTTTTCGAGGAGGGGAATCGTCAGGCCCAGCGTCAGCGCATCGACCCGATAGGTCATCGGCGGAAACGCGTTGCCGGGGACGAGATCGGCGTCCTGGAAATAGGCCAGCGCCGCGGGCGTGGCGAAACGGTAGCGCGTGATGCCGCGCGCGTTGATGTAGTTCCAGACGGCATCGAAACGGACGCGACCGACCTGCTGCGCGAACGTGATGCCTGCATTGTCGTCGCGTTGGCGGTCGTCGGCCTGCCAGCGGCCGTCGTCCGGGTAGGTCGAGCCGCCCAGCGCGGGATCACTGCCGAGATCGTTGATCTCGTTGACGTTGGCCAGACGCAGCCGGGAAACATCGTAGCCGTAGTAGACGCTCGCTCGCGTCGCCGGCGTGGGTTGCCATTCCCATTGCAGCGTGAATCCGAAGGTATCCAGACGCTGGCGACCGATGGTCGCGTCATAGCGGTTCCGATCACCGCGCAGCGACGCGCTCAGCGTCATGTCCGCGCGCGGAATCACGGTCGCCATGAGGTCGAGCTTGTCCTCGTTGCGGTCGGCCAGGTCGTACAGGCGCAGCGCGTCGACCGTGTATGCCGGCACACCGTTCGCCGGCGCGATGAAGCCCGGCAGCGCGGTCGACGAGGTGAAAGCGTACGGATTGGAGACGTAATCGTCGCCGCTGCGCTCGACATGGCTGTAGTTCGTGCGCAGCGTCAGGCGCTCCGACCCGCGGTGAACCCAGCCGAGTTTGAGGCGATTGTCGTCGACACGCCGGCGCTCGCGATTGCCCGGTTCGTCACGGGACAGATCCCAGGTCGCGCTGAGCGTGTCGTGCGCGCCGGGCCGCCAGTCGGCACCGATGTCCGCCTGCATGCGCTGGTCGTCGAGCGGCAGGCTGCTGATCGGCGTGACCACCGACGGGTGTTGCGAATCCCAGATATTGGTCAGCCCGGGCACGATGCTGTTGCGTGCGCCGTTCTCCGCGATGTAGCCGTACTGGCCGGTCAACGGATTGAACGCGAGATAGGTATTTCGATAATCCTCGCGATTCGCCTTGATACCCGCATGCAGGCTTACGTCGGTGCGAGGTTGCAGGGTCATGCGCGCATCGACCATCGACGTGTCGATTCGCATGTCGGCGCTCTTGCGTGACAGGGCGTCCGGCGAGTTCCAGTCCGCGCAGGCGTGCAGGAACGGATTCTGCGGGCCGGGTTCGAGACTGCCGTCGGAACCGAAGCCGAACACGCCCTGGCAATCGACCGGCGCGATCAACATGTCGTCCTGGGTCATGCGCCCGCCGGCCGCGCTCAGCGAAAACTCGCCGTTGAGCGGCAGCTTGCGCGTGAGTGTGACGCGCAGGTTGTGGTAGTCGTTGTCCGGCTCGGTCGCGAACTGGCCGGTGGTCAATGGCGCGGCCGATGCACCGGCAGCGAGTGCCGACAGCGCGAACGGCATCTGATAGGTGAATCGCCGGTAGCGGTCACGATAGAACGAGCCGCTGTAGGCGAAGTCGGCGCGCCAGACGGTGCCTGCGTAACGCAGACCGCCGTCGACGAGAATCGTGCTGTCGTCGACCGGCTTGACGGTTTCGAGCACGCCTCCGTTAGCGGCGAACGGATAGTTGAAGAAGAACGTGCCGCCATAGGGCCGCGCACCCTTGCGCTGCTCGTCGCTGACGTTCGCGTACGCGCGCCAATGCGGCGACAGGTACATCTCGACGCCTGCCCCCTGCTTGCGACGCGTGACCGCCAGCCGTCGCTCGGGCGCCGCTTGCGACACGGCCGCCACCTGTTCGGGCGTGCTGTCCGCCGGCAGCAAGCCACCGGCGAGGGTGAGGGCGTCGGAGCCGGCACCATTCCATATCGATTTCGCATTGTTGGACAGCGTGTCGGGAAGAGCGCGCAGGAACGCATGAATCTTGTACGCGCCGGCGCGGCCGTACGCGGCCTGGTAATACGCGTCGTCCTCACTGATCCGGCTCGCGCGCGCATTTGCGTAGCGTCCGTCGACGGGATCCACCGCGCTCACGTCGAGCAGGCCGAGCAGCGGTCCGCTGTTCCAGTCCGCGTAGCGCTTCCACAACGCATTGGTGTCATCGCCGAAAGTGCCGAGATACCCGAAATCGAGCAGGCCGTGGACCTGCCAGCCGTCGTCTGCCGTGGGCTGCCACGGCTCGGCAGGACACAGATAAAGATTCCCGCCCGGGGTGCGCCGATTGCCGGCAACCAGCCAACTCGTGCCACGCGGGTCGCGTTCGCGCGCATCGGCACCGGCGCTCGGATCGAGCTTGTTGGCGTTCCAGCTATCGACGCGCAAGCCACTGTCGGCGCATGCCGATGCAAGTGCCGTCGCGAGCAGGAACGCGACGAGGGCAAGTGGAAGCATGAGCGC
>JBAVZT010000466.1:0-2906 GCA_049588955.1 Rhodanobacteraceae bacterium
GCTACATCCTCGGCAGCTACTCTGCGCGCAAGCTGGGGCTGGCCACTACCGCCAACGCGGGTGGCGTGCACAACGTCGTCGTGCAACCGGGTACGGACGACTTTGCGGCGCTGCTGAAAAGGATGGACAAGGGGCTCGTGGTTACCGAAGTGATGGGGCAGGGCATATCGCTGATCACTGGCGACTATTCGCGCGGTGCGGCGGGATTCTGGGTCGAGAACGGCGAAATCGCGTTTCCGGTCGAGGAAGTGACGATCGCCGCCAATTTGCGCGACATGTTCAGCGGCATCGTCGCAATCGGCAGCGACGTCGACCCGCGCTCGCATCTGCTGACCGGATCGATCCTGATCGAGCGCATGACCGTCGCCGGCGAATGAGCGTGACTTCCTGCGCTTGACAGCGTACCCGCGGCGCGAAACAGTAGGTGCAGCATCCAGCAGTGGAGTGCGTCCATGAACGAAAACGAAAACCCGAACGATGCCAACGCGACCGAAAAGGCCGCCGCGACACCACCGGCGACGCCCATGTCGGAGCCGGCGACCGCGAGCAGCAACGATGAGCGCATGTGGGCGACGTTCGCCCATCTGTCCGCGTTGCTCGGTTTTGTGATTCCCTTTGGTTCGTTGCTCGGGCCCCTGATCATCTGGCAGATCAAGAAGAACGAGATGCCGCTGGTCGACGATCAGGGCAAGGAAGCGCTGAACTTCCAGATCACGATGGCCATTGCGTTCATCGTCTCGTGCATCCTGATCTTCGTCGTGATCGGAATTTTCCTGATTTTCCTGGTTGGGCTGTTCGACCTCATCATGACGGTCATCGCAGCGATCCGTGCGAACAATGGCGAGCGTTTTCGCTATCCGTTGGCGTTGCGCCTGATTCAGTAGGATCGGTTCGGCAGAGTCGGTTCAGTTGAACCGGCTCGCGCTGTCAGTTTTCCCGCTCCGCAACAAAGTGGGCGAGGTCGCGCAGGGCAAACGCGGTCGCGCCCAGCGCGTCGATCGCATCGAGCGCTTCGTGGGTCAGCGTGACGAGCCGTTTGCGCGAGTTGCTGATGCCGAGGATGCCCGGATAGGTCGGTTTGGCCGAGGCGCTGTCCTTGCCCGCGGTCTTGCCGATTGCGGCGGTTTCGCCTTCGATGTCGAGCAGATCGTCGCGGATCTGGAATGCGAGGCCGATTGCCCGGCCATAGCGGTCGAGCGCATCAAGGATCGCAGCGTTACCGATGCCGGCGGTCAGCGCGCCGAGACGTACCGAGGCGCGAACCAGCGCGCCGGTCTTGTACTCGTGCATGCGTTCGAGTTCCTCCACGGCGAGCGTGCGGCCGACCGCGAGCAGATCGAAGGCCTGGCCGCCGGCCATGCCCTGCGATCCGCAGGCCGCGCTCAACGCGCACAACATGTCGAGGCGCGTACCCGAGGCGACGTCCAGCGCCGGATGACTTGCCAATACTTCGAACGCGCGCGCCTGCAAGGCATCGCCGGCGAGTATTGCCATCGCTTCACCGAATGCGACGTGGCAGGTCGCGCGCCCGCGCCTCAGGGTATCGTCGTCCATCGCCGGCAGATCGTCGTGCACCAGCGAATACGCATGGATGATCTCGACAGCCGCCGCTGGTATGTCCAGGCGTTCGAGCGGAGCACCGAACAACTGTCCGGTGGCATAGACCAGCAGCGGTCGCAGGCGCTTGCCGCCGCCGAGCACGGCGTAGCTCATCGCATTGTGCAACGCGACCGGCGCAGGCGCGTCGTCGGCCGCCATGATGCGAGTCAGTGCGTCATCGGCGCGCGCAGACAGCGCGGCAAGCGCGGGTGTCAGCTCACGGCGTGTCGGGTTCAAGATCTTGGGCGCTGTCGGGCAGGGCCGGATCGGCAAGCTGCTTGATCTTGAGTTCGGCCTCGTCCAGCGCACCCTGGCAGTTGCGGTAGAGCGCGATGCCGCGCTCGTAGGATTTCAGGGATTCTTCGAGGCTCAGTTCGCCTTGTTCCATGCGCGCGACCAGCGCTTCGAGTTCGTTGAGCGAACGTTCGAACTCGGCGATGCGGTTGTCGCTTTCGGCAGGTGTTTTCGGCATGACGGGCACGCTAGCAGAACCGGAGGACAGAAAACAGAACGCGTGGGGGTCGAAACGGCTCCAAGAGACAAAAGACCGCCAGGGCGGCGCCGACGTTGTGTCGCTCTTCCGACGACCGGGCATCACCATTGCGTTGTTGGTGCTGCGACGGCGATGCGGCAATTGAGCCGTTCGAACAGGGCGGCGGCAGGAATGGACAGCCACAGCTCGCCGACCGCAAACAGGTTGCCGCGGAGATCGAACATCAGCGGCTGGCGCGCGCGCTGCCATGGGGGAACACCGGCATCCTGCCACAGTTTGCGCAGCTCGCGGTGATGCTCGCTGCCGGCGACGCGCAGACGTTCGCCGCCACGTCGAAAACGAACGTTGAGCGGTTGCGCGAGGCGCACCGCCTGCGTCGGTGCCGCGATCGAGACGAGTCGCAGCGATCCGATTCCGGTCGGCAGTTCGAGCGCACTTCCATCGAAAGCGCGCTGCCAATCGATCGGTGGCAACGGTACCGGCGCGAGCGCGTACAAACGGTCGCGATAACGCCGAATCTCGGCGCCGCTCCAACTGATGCACGGTTCCCGATCGGGCGCTGCGGTGGCAAGCTGGCGCTCCAGTTCCCGCACCTGCAAATGCGTCGGTTCGGGCAGCGCGATACCACGCAACCAGTGACGCAGCACCGGATCGCGCAATGCGTCGGGCAGATCAAGCCAGGCCCTGGCGTCGAGGGTCGCCGCATCATTGGTGCGCAGCCGGGCCAGCGCATGCGCAGCTTCGGTGTCGATGAAATCTGCCGCCGCGCGCAGCCACGCCGCGCTTTGCGCAACGCTGGCCGCGCTGTGCGGCC
>JBAVZT010000467.1:0-8421 GCA_049588955.1 Rhodanobacteraceae bacterium
ACGGTGTGCGCCTGGTATCCGATCACGCCGTCCTCGTCGCTGGCCGAGGCGTTCCAGAAACACGCGGAAAAACTGCGTGTCGATCCGGTCGATGGCAGTCATCGCTTTGCCGTGGTGCAGGCGGAAGACGAGATCGCCTCGATCGGCATGGTCGTCGGCGCCGGCTGGAACGGCGCGCGCGCGTTCACCACGACCTCGGGCCCCGGTGTGTCGCTGATGACCGAGTTCCTCGGCCTCGCCTATTTTGCCGAGATTCCGGTCACCATCATCAATGTGCAACGCGGCGGCCCTTCGACCGGCATGCCGACGCGCACACAGCAGGCGGATATCCTGTCCTGTGCGCACGCGTCGCACGGCGATACCCGCCACGTCCTCCTGTTTCCGGAGGATGCGCATGAGTGCTTCGAGTTCGCGGCCTGTGCGCTCGATCTCGCCGATCGCCTGCAGACGCCGGTATTCGTGATGAGCGACCTCGATATCGGCATGAATCAGCGCTTGTGCGAACCATTCGACTGGGACGACGCGCGTGCGTACGACCGTGGCAAACTGGTCAGCGCCGATGCGCTCGAAGCCGGCGTGGCGTTCGGTCGCTACCGCGATGTCGATGGCGACGGCATCCCGTATCGCACGCTGCCGGGGACGCATCCGACGCGCGGCGGTTATTTCACGCGCGGCACCAGCAAGAATGCCGATGCACGCTATTCCGAGTCCGGTGCCGACTATGTCGAAAACATGCAGCGGCTGGAACGCAAATTCGAAAGCGCCAAGGCCGTGCTGCCGCAGCCGATCATTACCGACAACGCCGAGTCGCGTTGCGATGGCGCGGTATTTTTCGGCTCGACCAGTCCGGCGATGGCCGAAGCGATGTCGGTACTGCGAGCGCGCGGCATGGCGCTGGACACCTTGCGTGTGCGCGCCTATCCGTTTGCCGACAGCATCGGCGCCTTCATCGCGGCGCACAAGCGCGTGTTCGTCGTCGAGCAGAACCGGGACGGCCAACTTCGCAGTCTTCTGATCGAACAATTCGGCACTGATCCGGCCAAGCTGCTGCCTGTCCTTCATTTCGACGGCACGCCGATCACCGCACGCTTCATCGCCGCCGCCATCGGCGAACGCCTCGACCACGCGAACGTGCGGCCGCGGTGCAGCGACAAGGTGGCCTAGAAGCCTTCTCACAAGCCGGGGCATGATGCCCGCGAAGCGTGGCATCCATGGACGAGCGAAGCCCCACACAATTGACGTGTAATGTCGCGAGCGTATGGTGAATCCCGGCGCAGCTACGTCGGGAGGACGTGATGCGACGCAACGCTGTTGGATTCGTATTCGCGTTGGCCTTGGCGCTCTGGTTACACGGCGCTGAGGCGTTCGTCGATCCGCCCACGCTTTCGCCTGCGCACCCGCTGGCCGGCGACACAATTTCAGTAAACCTGTATGCGGGTGTGTGCGACGCATTCACCGACGATATCGACGAGACTGATATCACACAGAATGGCAACGCGATCCGGATTCTGATCGATGGGATCCACCATACGGACTCTGCCATTTGCATCTATCCGAGCTTTAATTACGTCTACCCCGTCGGCGCTTTCCCGCCAGGTTCATACACTCTTCAAGTGGACCGCCGGTATCAAGACATCGTGGGCCCCGTAGTTATTGAAACGCTCGGCATCATTCCGTTTACCGTCGCAGGCGTTGCGGGTCAGGCGACGCCACTACCGACGATCGGAAAGCTTGCATCGCTGATCCTGCTCGGCACGATACTGGGACTCGCGGGGTTGGCAATGCGCCGGCGGCGCACCCAGGTCCTGCTGGCCGGCTTGCTGGTGGGCACGCCGTTCTCCGCACGGCGATAATGCGGGCGACGGCACCGAGTTTCCGACGGCCGCAGTGCAGATAAGCGACCCATATGCAGGCGGCAGCGTCGCATTGTACTGCCCGGCGAATTTCATCTTCCAGAACGGCTTCGATTGACGTAATGTTGACCAGTTCGGACAGGAGCCCAAGGCGCCGCAGACTACCTCGAATCAGATGACCTATATCGCCAAACCCAAGCTGCACCATCCGTCCCTGGCCTGCAACGCGCGCGGCTACACGCGACGCGATTACGAAGGCCGCGTGTCGACCCTGTGCGCGGGCTGCGGCCACGATTCGATTTCGGCCGCGATCATCCAGGCCTGCTGGGAGCTCGACATCGAACCGCACCGCGTCGCCAAACTATCCGGCATCGGTTGCAGTTCGAAAACGCCGACGTATTTTCTCGGCAATTCGCACGGCTTCAACACCGTGCACGGACGCATGCCTTCGGTGCTGACCGGGGCCAATCTGGCCAATCGCGAGCTGCTGTACCTCGGTGTATCGGGCGACGGCGATTCGGCGTCGATCGGCATCGGACAATTCGTGCATGCGATCCGCCGCGGCGTCAACATGGTCTACATCGTCGAGAACAACGGCGTGTACGGATTGACCAAGGGCCAGTTTTCGGCGACCGCGGATCAGGGCTCGCTGTCGAAGAAGGGCGCGGTCAACACCGACAGCTCGGTCGACCTGATCGGCCTGGCGCTGCAGTTGGGTGCGAGTTTCGTTGCACGCGGTTTCTCGGGCGACAAGGCGCAACTGGTGCCGCTGATCAAGGCCGCGATGACGCACCGTGGCGCGGCATTTCTCGATGTCATCAGTCCCTGCGTCGCGTTCAACAATCACGCCGGCAGCACCAAGAGTTATGACTACGTGCGCGAGCACAACGAGGCGGTCAATCGCCTCGACCTGGTTCCGCATCGCGATGAAATCCGCGTCGACTACGCGGCCGGCGCGACCATCGAGTTGCCGCAATCCAACGGCAGCGTGCTGACGCTGCGCAAGCTCGATGCCGACTACGATCCCGGCGACCGCGTCGCCGCGATGAACCATGTGCAGCGCCATCAGGCCAGGGGCGAGATCGTCACCGGGTTGCTGTATGTGGATCCGGCCGCGGCCGATCTGCATGAGCACCTGAAGACCAGTCCGGCGCCACTCAATACACTCGGCCCGGCGCAGCTATGCCCCGGCAAACACGTGCTCGAAAAGATCAACGCCTCGCTGCGCTGAATCCGCCGTCAGTGCAATTCGCAGAAACAGCGGGCAAAGATGCCGTAGCGTTTTGAGCGCAGCAGATCGAGCAGGCTGTCGAGCTGCCTCAGCTCCGCATTGCCGGTGAGCGCAGGCGGCAGATCGATGCCACTGGCGCGCACGAGACCCGCGAGCGTCTCGTTGTTGCTCAGACTCAATGCGAAGTGTTCCCACGGCGACAGGGTTTTCTCGACATAGGTCGTGCGGTAATCGGTGCCGAGCTTCGCGCGCCGCGCAGCGGCCGCGATCGCCTCGGCGAGTCCGCCGAGATGGTCGACCAGACCGCGGGCCTTGGCCTGGCTGCCGCTCCAGACGCGCCCTTGCGCAATCGCATCGATCTCGGCGGGCGTGCGCCCGCGTGCCTTCGCAACGCGCCCGACGAACTGACGGTAACCGCGTTCGATCACATCGGTCACGATCGATTCGAGTTCGGGCGAAAACGGGCGGCGGATATCCAGCGCGCCGGCCAGCGGAGTGGTGCCGATGCCGTCGGTGTGGATCCCAAGCTTGGCCAGCGTGTCGGGAATCGTGACGAACAGACCGAAGATGCCGATCGACCCGGTGATGGTATTGGGCTCGGCCCAGATCTCGTCGGCATTCATCGATATCCAGTAGCCGCCGCTCGCCGCGACATCGCCCATGGACACAACGACCGGTTTGCCGGCGGCCCGGGTTTGCGCGACTTCGCGCCGGATCATTTCCGACGCCGTGACATCCCCACCCGGCGAGTCGACGCGCAGCACCAATGCCTTCACGCCGTTATCCTCGCGTGCGGCGCGAATCAGGCGCGCCGTGGATTTGCCGCCGATCGAGCCTTGCGGCCGTTCGCCAGGCAGGATTTCGCCTTGCGCGACGACTATGGCAACCTCGGCGCCGACGAGCTTCGGTATCGCTGCGGCCGTCGCCAGATAGTCCTTGTAGTCGACCCCTCGGAAGCTGTCGCCACCGGCATCGGGGGCGCCGAGTTTGCGCAGAAGATCTCGCGCCTCGGCGCGCGTGGCGAGGCCATCGACGAGTTTTTCATCGAGCGCGAGTCTGGCCAGGTCGCCCCGATGCGCGTCGACCCTGTCCGCATAGTGCGCGATGTCGTCGGCGAGCGCACCGGCATCGAGCTTGCGCAGCCTGGCGATCTGGCCGAGATAATCCTGCCAGATGCCTCCCATCCAGTATTGGTTGGCCTGCTTGGCCGCATCCGAAGCGTGGTTGAGCACGTAGGGCTCGGCCGCGGACTTGTACTGGCCCACCTTTATCAGATGCACGTCGATGCCGAGCTTGTCGAGTGCATCCTTGTAGTAGCTGCGGTAGCTCGACAGGCCTTCGAGCAGCACCGAGCCTTCCGGATCGAGCAGGATACGGTTCGCATGGGCGGCAAGCAGATATGCATTCTGGTCCATGCCCGCGGACACGGCGACGATGTCCTTGCCGGTAGAACGGAAGCGGTCGAGCGCCTTGCCAAGATCGTGCGCGGTCGCGAGGCCAATGGCGGTGATATCGTCCGGCATCAGGACGATGCGATCGATGCGTGTGTCCTTTGCTGCCGCTTCGATGACGCGCAACAGATCGCGCAATTGCACTTCCCGAACTCCGTTGCCGCCGAGATTGCCAAGTGCACGCGCCACCGGATCGACGCTGTATTGTTCGACGATCGCGCCTTCGGGATCGACAACCAATGCCGTATGCGGTGCCAGTACCGGCCGCGCCGAAAACAGCCAGCCGATCAAGAGTCCGAGCACCAGCAGGAACAGGATGTTGAAGATCAGGAGGCGCGTGAAGTTGAGCGCGTCCCACACACTGCGCAGCGTCCGGTATACGGGTCCATGCTGCCGGTTCTCGGGCATCTTGTTCTCCAAACGGGCGGAATGGCCCGCGATTCGATCAGATCGCAAACGTAACCGAAGCCAATGTTTGCAGCATGCGTTTGGCTAGGGTCCCCAGGTCGAGGCTGCGCCAACGTGCGTAAAACGATATCGCGTAAGCCGCCAAAAGCGTACCAGCAGCAGAATCGCCGCAGCCGACAAACCGGCGACAAGACCCATCCACATGCCGCGTGCGCCGAGATGCCGATTGAACGCAAGCCACCAGCCGACGGTCATGCCGACTCCCCAATAGGCGAACGTGGTGATCAGCATGGGTACACGCGTGTCCTTGAGTCCGCGCAAGGCGCCGTTCGCCGCGACCTGGATGCCGTCGGAAAACTGGAACATCGCAGCCAGCACCAGAAGCTGTGCGGCGAGTCCTGCCACCGCCGGGTCGCGAGTGTACAGCGCGGCGATGCGCCCGGGCAGGGCGAGCATCAGCCCGGCCGAGATGCATTGCGTTGCCAAGGTCAGCAGCATGCCGCCAAAACCCGCGTAGCGCACGCCGCTTGCATCCCCGCGACCGACCGCGTAGCCGACGCGCACCGTCGTCGCCATCGCCAGTCCCAGCGGCACCATGAATGCGACCGAAGCCACGTTGATTGCTATCTGATGGCTCGCGATGATATCGGCTCCGAGCCGGCTGATCGCGAGCGCCACCGCGATGAACAAGCTCGCCTCCATGAACACCGAGACACCCATCGGCAGGCCGACCCGCAACAACTCGCCGATGATCCGTCTGTCCGGACGACCCGGATGCGCACGCAAGCCGAGATCGCGATAGTGGTGCCGACAACCGAGGTAGATCGCGAATGCCGCCGTCTGGATCCACAGCACACAGGCAGTCGCCATGCCGCTGCCTAGCGCGCCGAGCCTCGGCACGCCCAGCCTGCCGTACATCAGAACGTAACCGAGCGGGCCGAGCAAAATGAGTCCGAGCAGGCTGAAATACAGGGTTGGTCTCGTCAGACCAAGGCCTTCACTCAAACCGCGCAACGCGAAAAACATCGCGAGCGCGGGCGCGCCAAACGCGATCGCATGCAGGAATCGGCGTACATTCGGCACCAGTCCCGGAGCGACCCCGACCAGCCCGATCAGAAGCGGCCCCATGAAGAAGACCGCAAGCAACAAACCCAGGCCCAGGAAGATCGCCAGCCACATCGCTTGTTCGAACAACCGGGCGATCTCGCCGCGACGCCCTGCTCCGTTCAGCTGCGCCACGGAAGGCGGCAGCGCCATCATCAGACCGATCGCAGCGACAATCGCGAGGGTCCACACACTCGAACCGACTGCCACGGCCCCGAGGGTCTGCGCGTCGAGGTGGCCGGCCAGCAACGTGTCGACGACAGTCATCCCGATCGCCGAGAGCTGCCCGAATACGAGAGGCAGCGCGAGGCGCACCGTGGTTTTCAGCTCGCGCGCCAGGCGCGGCTGGTGGGTCGGTGTGGTTGGAAACATCGATGAATCCCGGATCCCGCGCAGTTTACGCCGCGGTTCGGACCACTCGCGCAAAACAAGGCATAATTTTTGGCGAACTTCCAGGCACGAACGTTGAACCACGACAGCGAACCCACGCCGGGCGCAGCCGCAAATACGGCCGCCAAGCCTTGCGCCAATTGCGGTGCACCGATGCTCGGCCCGTATTGCTACGCCTGCGGGCAGCCGAAAAAGGGCATGATCCGGCACCTGGCGAGCGTGATGTCGGACGTGGCCGATACCATCTTCAACATTGATTCGCGCGTCTTCCACACGCTGCTGCCGCTGTATCTGCGCCCTGGCTTTCTGACCAACGAATACATTGCCGGCCGGCGCGTGCGTTACGTCACGCCATTTCGCCTGTTCTTCTTTCTGAGTCTGATCGCATTTTTTGCGATCCAATACAGCATCGATCTGGGCCAGGGCAACATCAATATCATCGGTCCCTCCGGCGACGTCGCTCATGTCGCATCGAGCAATGCGTCGATCGACGGAGCACAAAGCGCAGCCGAGGTGAAGCAGCGCCTCGATGACGCGATCGCGGGCCTGGAAAATGCGCGCAATGCGCCGGGCACGCCCGAAATCGCGCGCGCAAAGATCGCCAAGGCCGAGGAACGCCTGCGCGAGAAGGCGGCCCAGCACAGCGCGTGGCTCAAGGCCAAACAGCAAGCCCTGGCGCGCGGCGAAAAACCGCCGCCCGACCCCGACATGTTGTGGGTGAATGGCGAACCTTGGGATCTGGACAAGCATCCGCTGCATGTCGACTGGCTGCCGGCGCCGGCCAATGCCAAGCTGAATGAAATTGCGCGCCACATGCGCGACAACGTGCTCGCAGCCAAACACGATCCACGCCGCTTTTTCGCCGGCATGTTCTCGGTGCTGCCGCAGACGTTGGTGATCCTGATGCCGCTGTTTGCGGTCCTGCTCAAGATCTTCTACCTCTTCAAACGACGCCTCTACATGGAGCACCTGATCGTGGCTCTGCACAGCCACGCCTTCATTTTTCTCTCGTTCCTGCTGTTGTGCATTCTCAGCCTGATCCGGACGTGGGCAGCGCTCCGTTCAGGTTGGTTGTCGACGCCGTTGGGGCTGGCCGAAGCGGCCGTCTGGACCTGGATACCGATCTATCTGTTGCTGATGCAAAAGCGCGTCTATCGGCAGGGTTGGTTCCTGACGATCGTGAAGTATTGCCTGGTCGGCCTTTCCTATACGGTAATGATCGGATTCGGGCTGGCAGGCGCCGTTGTGGCGAGTCTGGCGTTCGGATGATGTTCGGATGAGTCCACCCCGCAAGGCGCCCTCGAGCGGGGCAGAATGGCGTCGTTGTACACAACGTCGACGCCCCCGAGCCGGGTCTGCAGCAAGCTTGCCGGCAAGGGCAATCTACCGAAATGGCCTACGCAAGCACATGATTTAAAATGTATATTTCAAATTGATTAAACTTTCACCAAGCCAAGGCGCCGCGCGTCATGACGCCCTCGCATCGGGCTTCACCGACAGTCATCCACAGACTTATCCACTGCGATTGTGGATAACGAAAAAACCCATACGCATCTAATGAGTTGGTCGATTTTCCTGAAGGTTTCCTTAGAAACCATTCGCAAGCGCTTGCCGCCGGCGTGGCACGAACTCCCCAAATCGGCGGCATGACCTCGATCCTGCGCGTGGCGGTTCCGCTGCCGCTGACGCAATTGTTCGACTACCTTCCGCCGGCCGGACCGCTTCCGCTGCCCGGCTGCCGCGTGCTGGTTCCGTTCGGGCCAAGGCGCCTGGTCGGCTTTGTGGTCGAGTCAGCCGAGCTGTCCAGGTCGCCATCGATGAATTTGAAGACGGTCGAGCGGGTGCTCGATCGGACACCGATCGCAACCGACGAATGGTGGACCACCTTGCAATGGGCCGCACGCTACTACCAGCACCCGCTTGGTGAAGTGATCGAAACCGCGCTGCCGGCCGCGTTGCGCTCGCCACGCGCGCTGCCCCAAAC
>JBAVZT010000468.1:0-6328 GCA_049588955.1 Rhodanobacteraceae bacterium
CTCCAAAGGGAAGCCGTTGCTTCGGGGAGCGCCAAGGCCGAGGCGTCGAATCGGCGACGAGGTGAATCATGAAGAGGACAGCAATCGCGATCGCGGCCGCGTTGGCGGCTACCGGTTGCGCGGTCGCATCGGCAAATTCGATCGAGGGTGGGCGCGACATCCAGCGATATCAGAATGCGGCCGGCAGCGACGTACAGCAGATGCCGGCGGCTCCCATGGTGGATTGGCAGGCGCTCGACGACCACTCGCTCGCGGTCTGGACTGCCAACGACAAACCCTGGCTGGTTCGCGTCAAGCAACCCTGCAACGGGCTGAGCGGCGCGGACAGCGTTGCGATGACATCGACCGATGGCAAGGTCATGGTCGGGACCGATGCAGTGAAAGTCGGCAGCGCGCAATGCAAGATCGCTTCCATCCAGCCGGTCGATTACGCCAAGGTTGCCAGTTTGACTGGTCACCTCAAGCATCACGGGATGCAGATGTAGTCATCACGCAACGAACGTCGATGGATTGTTGATTCCGGGATGCGCCGGTACCGGTGCTGCGCGAAAAATGGATCGACGCAGCGCCGGTGCGCGACGAGCGGGCCTGCTGCAACGTCCTTGGGATCTATCTCGTGATGGAGAATGTTCGATGAAGGCCTGGATGGTGTTGTTGGTGGGCGGTCTGGTCGCGACGACAGGAGTCGCCAACGCCGATACGCGCGCAACGCAGCAGCGAAACCTGGACGAGTACACGCCCTATCTCGAAGCGCCAGTCGGTTCGTTCCAGTTCTGGTCGTTGTACAAATGGCGGTTGGCCGGACCCGACAAGCTTGTCGTCTGGTCCACGATCAAGAAGGCGTATCTCCTCACGGTGGAAACGCCCTGTCCGCGGCTCGAATGGGCACCGACGATTGGGATAACTTCGGTGCAATTGCACCGGGTCAGCACGCGCTTCGATTACGTGACGATGCGGGACGATCGTTGCCGGATCACCAGGATTCAGCCGATTGACCTCGCGCGCATGGACAAGGGTCGCGACGCAGCGGAAAAGTAGCCGCTCAGCCGGAGTCGGGTGCGACATAGCCGGCCGGCTTGTCCGAGCCTTCGCCGAAAAAGTATTTCTCCATCTCCGCGCCGAGGAACGCGCGCGTTTTTGGATCGAGCAGATTCAGTCGGTTTTCGTTGATCAGCATCGTTTGATGCGCGAGCCAGGCGTTCCAGGCGTCGGCCGACACGTTTTCGAAGATGCGTTTGCCAAGCTCCCCGGGCCATGGCGCAAAGGCCAGTCCTTCGGCTTCGCGTTTCAATTTGACGCAGTAGACGGTTCTTGCCACGACGGACTCCCTGATCAAACGCGAGCAGCTGGCAGCACGCGGTTCAGCAGTTTGCGCACCGGCGACGGCAGGCCGATCGCTTCAAGCTCGTCGCGGGCGAACCAGCCGCAATCAACCGTGTCGCCGATTGTGGATGGCGCTCGAACGGTCTTGAACAGCAATGGCACCACCTCAAGATGAAAATGGCTGAACGTATGCACGAATTGCGGCAATTTGCTCGGGGCTTGCGCACGCAGACCATGCCGATCG
Organism: Rhodanobacteraceae bacterium; assembly: GCA_049588955.1. GTDB lineage: Bacteria > Pseudomonadota > Gammaproteobacteria > Xanthomonadales > Rhodanobacteraceae > Dokdonella_A. Next base: position 1,568 of record JBAVZT010000468.1, read on the forward strand.
GACAGCGACGACAGCGTGCTGCCGGCGTCGGCTGATTCCGGAAGACTCCAGAGTTGCGCCCAGACACCGATCGCTGGTCGGCGTTCGAGCAGCACGCGACCCGCTTCATCCTGGACGATCAACATGGTGGTGCGGCGCATCGGCCGCCGCGCTTTGGGATATCCGGTTTGCGGCAATTCGGCGGTCAATCCTTCCGTTCGCGCGACGCAATCGCGGCTGAGCGGGCACTCGTCGCATCGCGGTTGACCGCGTGTGCAGACGCCTGCCCCGAGATCCATGATCGCCTGCGTGTAATCGGCAACGCGCGCCCGTGGTGTGAGTCGTTCTGCGTAATGCCAAAGGCGTCGTTGCACGTCAGCCGTGCTGGTGATTCCCCGAATCCCCCGCCATCGCGCGAGCACGCGCCGTACATTGCCGTCGAGGATTGCGCGGCGCTGCCCGAATGCCTGAGCGAGAATCGCACCGGCCGTGGAACGGCCGATTCCGGGCAGCGCAACGAGATCGGTGAAGGTGGACGGCAATTTCCCGCCGTGACGCTCGACGCAAATCCGCGCGGCGCGTTGCAGATTGCGCGCCCGGTTGTAGTAGCCGAGCCCGGACCACAGCGCGAGTACGTCGTCGATCGATGCCGCGGCGAGGCTTTCGAGTTCCGGCAGGGTCGCGACGAAACGCTCGAAGTAGGGCATCGCCGTGCTTACCTGAGTCTGTTGCAGCATGACTTCGCTGAGCCAGACGCGATACGGCGTGCGCGGATGCTGCCAGGGCAGATCGGTGCGCCCGTGCTGGTCGAACCATGCGAGCAGCCGCGCGGAGAACGACTTCATGGTACGGATTGTGGCAGGTGTGTGGCGGTTCCGGTTCGCACGTGGCTAGGGTCCCTGGAGCGTGGCCGGCAGCAGGCCGTCGACGAACGGCGCTGCCCTGAATACGCGCAGGTCCTCGGCCTTTTCACCGAGCCCGACGTACCGGATCGGCAAACCGAATTCGCGCGCGAGCGCAAACACCACGCCGCCCTTGGCTGTGCCATCGAGCTTGGTGACCACCAGCCCGGTGATGCCGATGGCCTGGTGGAAACTGGCGACCTGGTGGATCGCGTTCTGCCCGGTGTTGCCGTCGATGACCAGCAGCACCTCGTGCGGTGCGCTCGAATCAAGTTTGCCGAGCACGCGCCGGATCTTGGCGAGTTCATCCATCAGGCCCGATTGCGTATGCAATCGACCGGCGGTATCGGCGATCAACACGTCGGTCGCACGCGCGCGCGCCGTTTGCAGCGCATCGAAGATCACGCTGGCCGAATCCGCGCCGGTGCCTTGCGCGGTTACTGCAACACCGTTGCGTTCGCCCCAGGCGCGCAGTTGCTCGATCGCGGCTGCACGAAACGTATCGCCCGCCGCGAGCTGCACCGAGCGCGCCTGATCGAGATAGCGCCGCGCGAGTTTGCCGATCGTGGTCGTCTTGCCGACCCCGTTGACGCCGACGACGAGCACGACGAAGGGCCGTTGGCCGCTGACGTCGAGCGGTCGTTCGACCGGTTGGAGCAGGGCAACCAGCTCATCGCGCAGCGCCGCAAGCAACGCACTGCTGTCCGCAAACTCGCGTTTGTCGATGCGTTCGCGCAGATGTTCGACAAGTTCGGTGGAAACACCCACCCCGACGTCGGCTCCGATCAGGCAGGCTTCGAGCTCGTCGAGCAACGCATCGTCGAGTACCGGATTGCGTGCAAACAAGGTCGACAGCCCGCGTCCGACCGCATTGCCCGCCAGACGCTCGCGCCAGGATGGTGGTACCCGTGGTGACGCTGCGGCGGCAGGAGCACCAGCCTCTTTCCTTGCCGCGACCACGGCGTCGATCATTTCATCGGCGGAAAAGCCGGACGCCACCGCAGGTGTCGGGTCGGCGGTCGCAATCGAGCCCTCAATCCCATCGGCAGGTGTCGTGCACCCCTCGTCTTCCGCTGCATCCTCCGCGGGTGTCGGCTGCTTCTTCGGGTACTTGGGCATTGCGGGTGATTTCAGGGGAAAATCCGGCAACATGCTAACACCGGCTCACGTGTGCAATGCGCGCTGCTCGGATGCATGCGCTCGGCCGCTTTCGACCGGCGCGATGTTTCCGCAAGGTTTCGTTCGCCTCGGCTTTGCCGGACGGATTTTGCAGGATGGGTGAGCGCAGCGAAACCCATGCGATTGCGCCAGATTGCGATGGGTATCGCTGCGCTCCACCCATCCTACGGGGTTTCGCTTCTCTCGCTCTTTCCGACAACATCTCGTCAGGCGAGCCAGGCGAAGCGCGAACAATCGAGCGCATGCGCGCGCCAGAGGCGAATGCAACCGCGTTGCGATAACCTTTGCAGTGCGGTCGCCTTTGGCAAGCAACCCTTTCAAAGCCGGATGAATCGCCCAGATTTTGTAGGATGGGTTGAGCGCAGCGAAACCCATGCGGTTGCGCCCGATTGCGATGGGTATCCGGGGTTTCGCTTCTCTCGCTCTTTGCAACAACATCTCGTCAGGCGAGCCAGGCGAAGCGCGAACAATCGAGCGCATGCGCGCCTCAGAGGCGAATGCAATCACGTTGCGATAACCTTGCAGTGAGGTCGGCTGGCAAGCAAACCCTTCAAAGCCGGATGAATCGCCCAGAAATGAAGCCGCGTGCGCGAGCCTGGACATGAAACGTGGCGATCCGCGCGGCGCTCCCGGCAAGGTGCGCATTATCGGCGGTTCGCTGCGCGGGTCGCGGCTGGTCGTGCCTGATGCACCGGGTTTGCGGCCGACGCCCGATCGCGCACGCGAGACGGTGTTCAACTGGCTGGCGCCGGTCATTGCCGGGGCGGACTGCCTTGATCTCTACGCTGGAACCGGCGCAATGGGCATCGAGGCGCTGTCGCGCGGCGCCGCCGCCTGTACGTTCATCGAGCGTGATCGCGCGGTGGCGCTCCGGCTCGCCGACAACGCTGCGCGCCTCAAGCTGCATCATGCGCAAGTCGTCCAGGCCGATGTCGCGACGTTTCTCGGCGGCTCGGCGAGACCATTCGACCTGGTGTTTCTCGATCCACCGTTCGCGGCAAATCTTTGGGAACCGGCCTCGATGTTGCTCGAGGAGCGCGGCTGGTTGCGCCCGGATGCGTGGATTCATGTGGAGATGCCGCTTGCGGCCAGACTCGAATTTCCGGCCACGTGGCAGTTGCACCGCGAGGGTCGTGCGGGCGCGATGCGCCATGCGTTGTATCGCCGGTTTTCCACTCCCTGTTAAGCTAGCGCCTGATTCATCGCACGGTGCGCGGGTAGAATGGCACATTCGCAACGTACCTCGCGGGTTGCGGTCTATCCCGGCACGTTCGACCCGATCACCAACGGCCATACCGATCTGATCAGCCGGGCCGCGCCGTTGTTCGACCAGGTCGTCGTCGCGATCGCCGACAGTCCGGTCAAGGGACCGAGTTTCGATCTTGCCGAGCGCATCGCGCTTGCGCGTGAGGCACTGGCCGGAGTTTCCGGCGTCGAAGTGCAGGGGTTTTCGTCGCTGCTTGCGCATTTCGTGCGTGATATCGGTGCCGACGTCATTCTGCGCGGACTGCGCGCCGTTTCGGATTTCGAATACGAGTTCCAGCTGGCCAGCATGAATCGCCACCTGATCCCCGAAGCCGAAACGCTTTTCCTGACGCCGGCGGAACAGTACAGTTTCATTTCATCGTCTCTGGTGCGCGAGGTGGCGCGTCTCGGTGGCGACGTTTCCGGGTTTGTTCACCCGGCGGTCCAGAGAGCGCTGTCGCGGCGCTATCGAAATTCCATCGTGAACTGAGGGAACCATGACCATGCGCAAACTTCTCGCCATTATCATTCTCGCGTCGATCGCGGCGCTTTCGCTCAATGGGTGCAACAAGCCAGCCGACAATGCCGCGGTCGAGGCCACGCCCAAAGTCGAATCTGCGCCGGCAACCGGCGCGGACAAGGCGGCCTGGAAGAAATATCTGGTCAATGTCGTCACCAACAACATGCAGGGCATGACCTCGACCACGCCGTACATGTATTTTGTGCCGGGCGGCGAGGATGACGCAGCGGCCTCCGATCGCGGCAATCAGCTCGAAAATGTCCGCAACGTGGTCTTGCGCGGCGTATTGCCCGGCAACATGATGGCGTTTGGCGGCCCCGATTCGAGCAAGACCGCCGATCTGATCCTGGCTGCATTCAAGGACGTCCAATCCGGAGCGTTCAAGGGCGTCATCATCCTGTTCGTTGGCGCACAGGCAGATGCCGACCGCGTCGAGCAGGCATTGTCCGGGTCCGGCGCGGAGTTTCGCTTCGTCGAAATGAAATGAGCGATCGAATGGCGGGTCGCGGCGGCGCCTCTCGCGCCGCGCCAGCACCTTCGCATCAGCGGGCAAACCATATTCCCGGGAGAACAAGGCGGTTTCATCGCAATGGCATTGAAGATTTCCGAGTTGTGCGTCAATTGCGATGTATGCGAGCCGGTATGTCCGAACAACGCAATCTCGATGGGTGAGGAATTCTACGAGATCGCGCCGCAGCACTGCACGGAATGCGTGGGCCACCACGATACGCCTCAGTGCGTCGAGGTTTGCCCGGTCGAGTGCATTTTTCCTGATCCCGCGCATGTCGAATCGCGGCAGCAGCTGTTGGCCAAATACGCGCGACTGACCCGCAAGGAGGGCGTGTAATGCGCTTGTTGCAGACCTTGGTTGTCGCGATCCTCGTTGCGACGATGCCGTTGCTCGCATCGGCCGCCGCGACGCGCCCGGGGCACGCC
>JBAVZT010000469.1:0-7045 GCA_049588955.1 Rhodanobacteraceae bacterium
ATTTGGGGCAATGCCAAAAGGAACCTGCTCGCCGCCGAGACATGCGGAACACCTGCGGACAGCTTTTACGTTGCGAGAGAAGCGAGACGCGAAGCGACTACAATGCGGCATGCCGCAGCCGCAGCCGACCCGGATAACCTTGCATCGCGCCTCGCATGTGCTTGAAGTCGGATTCGACAGCGGCGAGACGTTTCGCCTGCCGGCCGAGTACCTGCGCGTCAATTCGCCGAGTGCCGAAGTCCAGGGCCATGGTCCGGGACAGCAGCTACTCGTGCCCGGCAAGGCCCATGTGAATATCGACGCGGTCGAGCCGGTCGGCAACTACGCCGTGCTGCTCCGGTTCGACGACGGACACGCGACCGGTATCTATGCCTGGGATACGCTGTACGAGCTTGGTTGCGATCAGGCGCGGAACTGGCAAGCCTATCTCGACGCGCTCGATGAAGCCGGACTGTCACGCCAGCCCTAGGCGCCAAGGGATACCCAACGGAATTCCGATGATCGACACCGACCGCACCACCCACTTCGGTTATCGCGATGTGCCGGAAACCGACAAGGCCACGCTGGTCGGAGAGGTCTTCACCTCGGTCGCGCGCAACTACGATCGCATGAACGATCTGATGTCGTTCGGCCTGCATCGCTGGTGGAAACGCTATTTCATTGCCACCAGCGGGGTTCGCGCGGGCGACGAGGTGCTCGATCTCGCCGGCGGCACCGGCGATATCGCGGCATTGTTGCGGCCGGCCGTAGGCGACGCAGGTCGTATCGTGGTCGGCGACATCAATGGCGCCATGCTGGCGGTCGGGCGCGATCGCCTGATCGACCGCGGGCTGGTCGAGGGCATCGATTATGCGCAGCTCGATGCGGAGAGGCTGCCGTTTGCGGACAATGCGTTCGATTGCGTCACGATGGCGTTCGGTTTGCGCAACGTGACGCACCAGCAACAGGCATTGGCCGAGATCCATCGTGTGCTGAAAATCGGCGGTCGCGCGCTCGTGCTCGAGTTCTCCGCGCTGAAGGCCGAATTCCTGAAGCCGCTGTACGATTTTCATTCATTCCAGGTCCTGCCGCGCCTCGGGAAGTTCATCGCCGACGATGAAGCGAGCTACCGCTACCTGGCCGAATCGATTCGCCGCCATCCCGATCAGGAAACGCTCAAGGCAATGTTCGAAAGCGCCGGATTCGCACAGGTCGATGTGCGCAATCTCAGTGCGGGCATCGTCGCGATCCATCGCGGCTATCGCGTATAGCGGGCGGGCGGCCGGTACTTTTGTCACTCGTGCACGAGTCCGCGCCGTTGGGAAACTGCCGGACCCGGGGAAGCGCATTGCCGCGCGGGTGGTCCGCACGATCGCGCTTCCATGTATCAGGACGGTTGCCGATGCGCACTCACACTCTCGGACTTGCCTCGCTGACCCTGCTATTTGCTTGCGCGATGCCGCTGCTCACGGTCGATGCCGGCGCCGCCGGGATGGACAGCAACGCCGAGCATCAGGACGGCAAAAAGGAAGCAGACAAGGACAAGCCGATTCCGCCCGAAGCGGCGATCAGCACACATCACAGCGTCGAGATCGGCGGACGCAGCATCAAGTACACGGCGACCGCAGGCACGCTGCTGATCCGCGACGACAAGCACAACAAGCCCGATGCGAGTGTGTTCTATGTGGCCTACAGTGCCGACGGCATCAAGGACTCATCGACGCGTCCGCTGACGTTTTTCTACAACGGCGGACCGGGTTCGTCGAGCGTGTGGCTGCACATGGGCTCGTTCGCGCCGGTGCGCGTCGAATCGGGCAACGCCTCGGCCACACCGCCGCCGCCGTACCGCCTCGTCGCGAATCACGACAGCCTGCTCGACAAGTCCGATCTGGTTTTCATCGACGCGGTCGGCACCGGCTTCTCGCGCCCGGTCGGCAAGGGCAAGGGCAAGGACTTCTGGGGCGTCGATCAAGATCTCGATGCGTTCGACAAGGCGATCACGCGCTACGTGACGCTCTACCAGCGCTGGAACTCGCCCAAGTTCCTGTTCGGCGAATCCTACGGCACGACGCGTTCGGCCGCGCTGGTCGATCAGTTGCAGGGTCATGGCATGGCGTTCAACGGCGTCGTGCTGCTCTCGTCGGTGCTGAACTACGCGGCCGGCTCACCCGGTCTGGACAACGGATACATCGCCGACTTGCCGACCTTCGCGGCGATCGCCTGGTATCACGACAAGTTGCCGGACAAGCCCGCGGAACTTGCGCCGTTTCTCGATGAAGTCCGCGCGTTTGCGCGCGGCCCCTACGCCGAGGCGCTGGCCAAGGGGCAGGATCTGCCGAAGGCTGACGAGGATTCAGTCGCCGCCAGGCTGCACGGCTACATCGGGTTGTCGGTGCAATATCTCGAAGAGGCCAATTTGCGCGTCGATGCCAGTCGATTCCGCAAGGAGTTGCTGCGCGGGGAGCGCCGCACGCTCGGGCGCTACGACGCGCGCTATGAAGGCATCGACGTCGACGCAGCCGGCGAGCGTCCCGAATACGATCCGTCGGATACGGCGATCAGCGACGCGTTCACGGCGGCGTTTCATTCCTATCTTGCCGATCAGCTGCACTACACCAGCGATCTGCACTATCGCACGACCGCCTATGACGTCATCAAGGATTGGGACTGGAAGCACAAGGAACCCGGCCAGCGCCGGCCGCAACGTGTGCCGTATGTCGCCGGCGACCTCGCGCGCGCAATGCGCGAGAACCCGTCCCTCAAGGTGTTGTCGGCCAACGGGTACTTCGATCTGGCCACGCCGTTCTTCGCGACCGAATATGCGCTGTCGCACATGGAACTCGATCCAAGCCTGCGCAACAACCTCGAATTGCGTTACTACCCGTCAGGGCACATGGTCTATCTCAACGTCGACGCGCAGAAGGCGTTCAAGAAGGATCTTGCCGCGTTCTACGACAGCGCGACGCGCTGAACGCGAAGGTCAGGCCCGACGCGCGCTCGATCGCGGCGCGTCGCAGCCCGTGCGACGCGCCTGCAATACCATCGATGTCGCAGTGGACGCCGTGATCGCTCCACGGATGGAGCCCCACTCCAGCGCGTCACAAACGCTTGCGACCCGAGCCGGAACGAGGGCCCGGTCGGTTCATCGTTTTCGATCCGTTGCGGCGGTGTCTCGACCGGGCCGCTGGAAATCCGCGTCCGCATTCCATTGCGGGAAGGTGGTCTCGTCGGCGAGTTTCCTGCCGACCGCATGGAACGCCTTGATGTCCCCGATCACGCCACGGAAATCCCAGTTCGGATCGTAATTGTCGCTGGGCTTGTGATAGTGGTGCTCGGTGTAGTCGGCATACGCCTTGCGGCCCGCCTCCTCGCCGCCGTTGACCAGATTCAGGCCTGAGCGCGCATACAGCACCGGCACGCCGCCCTTGGCGAAGTTGAGCTGGTCGGAGCGGAAGAAGAAGCCCTTTTCGGGAGCGTCGTCCGGCACGATCGTGCGGTTTTCGGCCCTGGCTGCCGCTTCGATGTACTTGTCGATGTCCGATTTGCCTGCGCTGATCACCGCGATGTCGTGGGTCGGACCCATGATCACCAACGCATCCATGTTGATGTCGGCGACGGTTTTGGCAAGTGGGAAGGCCGGATGCGCAACGTAGTAACGCGAACCGAGCAGCCCGGCTTCTTCCAGGGTGTCGGCGAGAAACAGAACGGAGCGTTCGGGCGCTGGTTGCTGATGCACAAACGCTTCGGCAATCTCGAGCAGCCCGGCGATGCCGGTACCGTTGTCGATCGAACCGTTGTAGATCTGATCGCCCTTGAGCTTCGGATCCGTGCCGAAGTGATCCCAGTGTGCGCTGTAGACGATGACTTCGTCCGGACGTTTGCTGCCGGGCAGGTAGCCGAGCACATTTTCCGAGCTTGAGTTCCCGATCCTGCTGGAAAAGCCCACCGACAACCTGGCATTGAGATCAGTCGGCTTGAATCCGCGCAGATCGGCGCTCTTTTTCAATGCCGCGAAATCGAATCCGGCCTTGGCGAACAAACGCTCGGCTGCGGCGCCGCTGAGCCAGCCGGCTGCCTTGAGTCGTGGTGCCGGATCGTCGGCCGGCGGCAGCGCTTCCTGCGCACCGGACCAGCTGTTGATGACCACCTGCCAGGGGTAGCCGGCCGCTTCGGTGTCATGCACGATCAGACACGCGGCCGCACCCTGGCGTGCGGCTTCCTCGTATTTGTAGGTCCAGCGGCCGTAATAGGTCAGCGCCCGACCCTTGAACAGGCTTTCGTCGTGATTGCCCCAGCCCGGATCGTTGACCAGCACGATCACGGTCTTGCCCTTGACGTCGAGTCCCGCGTAATCATTCCAGCCCAGCTGGGGCGCATTGACGCCGTAACCGGCGAACACGATGTCGGAATCCTCGATGTCGACCTTTGGACTCGCATCGAGCGTGTTGATGACGAGGTCGGCGGGATATGAAAACGTTTCGGTTCCACCGGAAGTCTTCACTTGCATGCGGGTGTTCTGTGGATCGATCTGGGTGGTTTCGACCATCGGTACCGTCTGGAACCAGCTGCCCTTGTTGCCGGGCTTGAGGCCGATCTGTTCGAACTGATCCTTGATCCATGCCGTCGTCACGCGCTCGCCGATGGTGCCGGGTTTGCGGCCCGCGAATTGATCCGAGCTGACCTTTTCGAGACGCGCGGCGAAGTCGGACGCCGTGATTTCCGCGCTGAAATGTCCCTCGCGGGTAGGCGTGACGGGCGTACGTGCCGCGCCTTGCGGGGCGGCAGGCGAAGGCGGCGTGGTATCGGCCGCAGATGCGGCGTGGTGTCGCTGGCATGCGGCAGTACCGAGCACGAACGTCGCTATCGCGCAGGAAAAAACAAGTCGTCGCATGTCAGCCTCCGCTTCGGGTCGACCCCCGATTCTAGTGGGCGCGCCGTTTTGGCGCGACCCGCCGGTCGGCCTGGCATGTCCTCCTTCTCTCTCGCCCGATCGTTCTGCCGCGCTGCATGGACAACTCGTAGGATGGGTTGAGCGCAGCGATACCCATCGCAATCGGGCGCAACCGCATGGGTTTCGCCCCGCTCAACCCATCCTACAAAGGTCTCTCGCCCGATACTGCGACCGCGTTACATTGACAACAAGGCTGACACGCGAGCGGAGCCTGCGCGACACTTCGCATCGACCGAGGGAAGCGATACATCAAACAACAAGCGAAGGTATTCGCTGCGACGCGAGCAAACGTCGGCGACAGCACTCACAAAGGTGGGCTGTCCCCCGAAAACCCGATCGCCTTGGCACCGCTGACGGTTCCGATGGTTGCGCTGTCGCTGACGTACAGATCGACATCGCGACGAATGTCGAGTGTTCCCGCGACCACGGCATGCGGGCCGATGACAATGTGCGGCTTGCGTTCGACCCACGCGAACCAGCTCGAAAAACCGGTCGGCTTGTCGACCAGCAAACCCCCCTCGACGTGGGAGTCGCTGCCGATTTCCATGTCGCCGCTGGCGGTTTCCAGGCCGCCGCCGACATGCGCGGCATGCAGGGTCAAGGCGCCATTGACGTTGGATACCTTGCCCGCAACGTCCGCGCCGCGTTCGAGCGTGATGGCGCCGTTGACGGCCTCGACCGTCCGCTCGATGCGCGCATTCTGCTCCAGAGAAACATGTCCGTTGACGGTATTGGCCGACCGCGCGACGGCGTTGCCGGCGAGTTCGATCGACCCGTTCACGGTTTCAAGCGCGCCTGCGTGCGCGCCCTCACCGAGGCGAATCGAGCCGTTCACGGTGGTCAGGTCGCCACCCGTCTCATTGGCGTCGAGACGGATCGACCCGTTGACCTTGTCGATATCGCCCTGACCGGCGATCGCCGGCACGGCAAAGCCGAAGGCGATGAATGCAATGCACAGGGAACGCAGCATGACGGTTCTCCGATGACCGATTTGGGCTTGAGGCAGCTTGAACTTCGATGCGTGTGCGGGACGCAGAGTTTAATTCCGATATCATGATATCGATTCTTGCCGGAATACCGTCGTGCCGCGTCCTAAACCCGTGCTGCTGCTGATCCTGGATGGATGGGGCGAACGCACCGAGACCGAACACAACGCCATCGCGCTGGCCGAGTGCCCGAACTGGCGGCGACTGCTCGCCGAGTGCCCGCATACCCTGGTGGAAACCCATGGTCGCGAAGTCGGCTTGCCGGACGGTCAGATGGGCAATTCCGAAGTCGGACACATGAACATTGGCTCCGGTCGCGTCGTCCATCAGGAATTGACGCGCATCGATGCCGCGATTGCCGATCGCAGTTTCTTTTCCAATGACGCGCTGGCAGCGGCCTGTGACGCGGTCATCGCGGACAACGGCACCCTGCATGTGCTCGGTTTGTTGTCGCCCGGGGGTGTCCACAGCCAGGAAAGTCACATCCTTGCGATGATGGACATGGCCGCACGCAGGGGAGTCGCCAGGATCGCCGTGCACGCCTTTCTGGATGGCCGCGACACGCCACCGAAAAGTGCGCGCGCATCGCTCGAACGACTCGCGGGAAAGTGCACGGATTTGTCGGGCGCAACGATCGCAAGCGTCAGCGGCCGTTACTACGCGATGGACCGCGATCATCGTTGGCCGCGCATCGCCCGCGCCTATGCGGCGATCGCCGAGGCACGCTCGTCGCAGCATGCCGATTCCGGGGTTGCCGCGCTGGAGGCGGCTTACGCGCGCGGTGAAACCGACGAGTTCGTGCAACCGACCGTGATCGGCGCCGGCGTGAAAGTGGCCGACGGCGACGCCGTCGTATTCATGAACTATCGCGCCGATCGCGCGCGCGAACTGTCGCATGCATTTGTCGACGCCGATTTCGATGGATTCGCGCGGCCACGCCGCATTGCGTTGGCGGCGTTCGTGACGCTGACCGAATACGAGAAGGACCTTGCCGCGAGCGCGATCGCGTTCGCACCACAGTCGCTCGAGGACACCCTTGGCGAGCATCTTGCCAAACTCGGGCTTTCGCAGTTGCGCATTGCCGAAACCGAAAAGTATGCACATGTCACGTTCTTCTTCTCGGGTGGAC
>JBAVZT010000470.1:0-4751 GCA_049588955.1 Rhodanobacteraceae bacterium
GCCATGTCCTGCACGGCGATCCCACCGTCGCGCCGTGGGTTGATGGCGCCCGCGGCATTCCGGCCGCGGATCGACTGCTCGTCTATTCCGAAGCCTACCTGCTGCGCCTGACCGAAGTGCTCGAAAACGACTTCACCGGAGTCCTCGCTTGGCTTGGCACCGAAGCGTTTGCCGCCCACGCGCGCGCCTATATCGCGGCGCACCCCTCGTCGCATCCGTCGGTCCGCTGGTTCGGCCGCGATTTCGCCGATTTCCTTCGGGCGCAAGTGCCGGATCAACCCTTGCTTGCGGAACTGGCCGAATTCGAGTGGGCCAAAGGTGAAGCCTTCGACGCCGCGGATCGTGCATCCGTCACCGTCGAGGCGATGGCGGAGGTGCCGGTCGACGATTGGCCGGGCATGTGCTTCGTGCTGCATCCCGGCGTGCGGCAGCTGCGCCTGGACGCCAATGTGCCGGCGATCTGGAGCGCGATCACGGCGGATCCACCGGAGGCCGCTCCGGGATTGGCGCATGCATCGACGGAGTGGCTGTTGTGGCGGCGCAATCTCGACGTCCATTGGCGCTCACTCGATTCCGCCGAAGCCGGCGCACTGCGGAGCGCGGCTGCCGGCGCCGATTTTGCTCAAATCTGCACGCGGCTGCATTCCGATTCCGACATCGCCGAGGATATTGCGCCGCTGCATGTTGCCGGCATGCTCAAACGTTGGCTGACCGACGGCCTGGTCAGTGCCCTGGAGCATGACGATGTGGACTGACCGCTTTTCCATCCGGGTTGGCATCGAATCTGCTTAGCTCCTGGAAGCAGGACCACAACTTGGGAAAAAACCAATGGAAAAGACCACGTCTGAATTGCTGTTGACCTTGCGCTCTCCGGAATCCGGCTGGCTGGCCGCGATGATCTGTGCTTTCGACGAGGCCTCGCGCGACCCGAATTTCGAGGGGTATCAGCGTGGTTTGTTGCGTACCTTGCTCGAGATGGGCAGCGTGCCGGCCGCCGTTTCGCAAGCCGCGGCCGACCGTTTGTCGCAGTTCGAACGCAGCATCCGCCACAGCCCGATTACCGACGAAGCGGCCGACCCGGACGCAATGTGTCCAAATCTGACATTTTCCGACCCGGTTGCTGCTTGAGGACGGGACAGCGTCGACCGTTGAGGGACAATCGGCATGCGCGTACGCGAGTGACGCGATGGCGCACGTAATCCGCACTTGTCTCGATACCCAACCGCTCGTCTGGATATCCAGGACAAGTCGTCACACGCGCGACAGAACACAATCCTTCATCGCCGAAACACGCTGAACGTTTGCGTCGCGCCCCCGGCTCCACGCTTCAAGCGTCATGGCCAGAAGCTCCCTGGAAGAGTCGAGCTCGCCTCGAGGTCCACCGGACCGCGTTCTTCAGGCGTCGATCGGCCGCAGCATTGACACCGCACCGGCGTCGCGCGAGCGTAGCTGCATGATCACGCGTCGGCTTTCGCCGCTTTTCCTCGCGCTGCTCGTTGCATGCTCCAGCACACCGCCACGAAGTACCCACGTGCCGCTGCGGGTCGGCACGGCCCGCGCCGATGCGGCCAATGCCGTGCTGTTCCGCGCGATCGCCCTGGTAGGCGTGCCGTACCACTTCGGTGGCAACACGCCACTTGGTGGATTCGATTGCAGCGGTCTGGTGGCGTATGTGTTTCGCGACGCGGCCGGAATCGCGTTGCCGAGGACTTCGCGCGCGATGAGCGAACTCGACGCGCCAACGCTCGATCGCGATGAACTCCAGGCTGGCGACCTGGTGTTCTTCCGCGACCGTCGCCGGATAAGTCATGTCGGGATCTATGTCGGACAGCGTCGTTTCGTGCACGCTCCGAACACCGGCGGTACCGTGCGACTGGACCGACTCGACGACCCCTGGTGGCGCCAACATTTCGCCTACGGAAAACGCGTGCTCTGATACCGCCCGAATCCGGTTCTCAAGCCGCCTCGGCGCCCGCCTGCACCATTTGCGACAGCCTGCGCAGCGCCACCGACGCGATCGGATAATCGACGGTCTGGGTGCGGATTTCGCCGAGCATGCCAACGGTAAAGCGCAATACCGGATCTTCCCGACCAAGCCATATCGCGGCCGGGTGTTCCGCGCCGGGTTCGACGGTGGACAGCACCTGTACCGCCAGCGCCCGATGCTGGGTGTTCAGCTCGTCGCGCAACGAGCCACGCGCTTGTGCGTGCCAGCGGCTTTCCACCGGCAGATTTTCGATCTGGTTGCGCAACGCATCGAGCTCCAGCGCCTGACCGAGCTCGAAAAACACCGAACCTACCCTTTCAACGGGCTGCCCGCTCTCCCGCGCCACCTCCACGATGTCGAGCGCGGCGCCGAGTACCGGGACCGTGGCCAGACGCTGCGCCAGCGATTCGCCGATTCCCATGCCCTGCCATTTCTCGACGTCGACGTCGTAGTCTGCTCGGCCGGTCTCGGTCAATACGCGCGGCAACGAAGCATTGAGCTCGGCGACACCGGGGGCATAACGTTCGACGACGCCCGCAATGTCCAGTGCGACGCCGCCGCGATGATTGAGCAGCCAGCGGGTCAGATTGCGCAGCAGCGCCCAGATCTTGAGCAACGCATCGATCTGCACTGGCTCGCCCACCTGGCCATCCAGAGCATCGATGCCGGCCCACAGGCCACGCGCATCCATCACCTCGCGGACAGCGGTATAGGCCTTGGCAATTGCTGCCGGTGACTGGCCCGTATCCTCGTGCATGCGCAATACGAACGTTGCGCCCATGCGGTTGACCATCGAATTGGTCACTGCCGAGGAAATGATTTCGCGTTTCAGCCGGTGGCGCTGCATGTGCGCCGCGAATTCCTCGCGCAACGGCTCCGGAAAGTAGCGCGCCAGTTCCTTTGACAGATACGGATCTTCCGGGACATCCGAATCGAGCAACTCCTGATACAGCTTGATTTTCGAGTACGACAGCAGAATCGCGAGTTCCGGACGCGTCATGCCCTGGTGGTGGGCTTTGCGCTCCATCAACTCGCTGTCGCTCGGCAGCGATTCGATTTGCCGGTCGAGCATCCCTTCCGCTTCGAGCATGCGGATGAAATGCGCCTTTGCGCCAAGGCGCTCGACCGACATCTGCTCCATCAGCGTGATCGCCTGGTTCTGCCGGTAGTTGTCGCGCAATACCAGACGTTCCAACTCGTCGGTCATTGCGGCGAGCAGCCGATTGCGCTCTTCGAGCGTCATTTCGCCCGCCTGCACGGCCGCGTTGAGCAATATCTTGATATTGACTTCGTGGTCGGACGTATCGACGCCAGCCGAATTGTCGATGAAATCCGTGTTCAGCAGGACATGACGCCCGGCCGCCTCGGCGCGGCCCTTCTGGGTCACGCCGAGGTTGCCACCCTCGCCGATCACCTTGCAGCGCAGATTCGATGCGTTGACTCGCACGCTGTTGTTGGCACGATCACCGACATCCGCGTTGGTCTCGCTCTCGGCCTTGATGTATGTGCCGATGCCACCGTTCCAGAGCAGATCGACCGGAGCCTTGAGAATCGCGCTGATCAACTCGTTCGGCGCAAGTGCGGTCACGTCCGGAGGGATATCCAGTGCGCGCTGCATCTCGGGCGAAATCGGAATCGACTTGACGCTACGCGCAAATACGCCGCCGCCGGCGGAAATCAGCGAGACATCGTAATCGCCCCAGGAGGAGCGCGGCAGCGCGAACATGCGCTCGCGTTCGGCAAAAGAAGTGGCTGCGTCGGGATCCGGATCAACAAAGATATGCCGGTGATCGAATGCCGCCACCAGACGGATGTGCCGTGACAGCAGCATGCCGTTGCCGAACACGTCGCCGGACATGTCGCCGACGCCCACACACGTGAAGTCCTGAGTCTGGCAATCACGTCCGAGCGCCCGAAAATGGCGCTTTACCGATTCCCACGCGCCCTTGGCCGTGATGCCCATGCCCTTGTGGTCGTATCCGGCCGAGCCGCCCGACGCAAACGCGTCGCCGAGCCAGTAGTCGTGCTCGGCACTGAGCGCATTGGCGATATCGGAGAACGTCGCGGTGCCCTTGTCCGCGGCGACCACGAGATACGGATCGTCCTGATCGTAACGGACGACGCCTGCCGGGTTTACCACTTTGCCGTCGACCAGGTTGTCTGTGATATCGAGCATGCCGTTGATGAACATGCGATAGCAGGCAATGCCTTCGGCCAGTACCGCTTCTCGATCGCCGGATGCTGGCGGGCGCTTGACGAAAAAACCGCCCTTGGAACCGACCGGAACGATGACCGTGTTCTTGACCATCTGCGCCTTGACCAGCCCGAGCACTTCGGTGCGGAAATCCTCGCGCCGATCGGACCAGCGCAACCCGCCGCGCGCGACCGGACCGAAGCGCAGATGCACACCTTCCACGCGCGGGCCATGCACGAAGATTTCGCGGTACGGGCGCGGCTTCGGCAGATCCGGCACCATGCTCGAATCGAACTTGAAGCTCACGCATTCGCGCGGTTCGCCATCGCGCAACTGGAAGTAACTGGTACGCAACGTCGCACCTATCACGGCAAGATAGGCACGCAGGATGCGGTCCTCATCCAGACTCTGCACGCGATCGAGCAGGGTCTTGATGGCGCCGATGAGCACGTCGATTTGGCGCTGCCGGGACTCGCCGCGCACTGCAAGAATATCGTCGATAAACGTCGGCTGCTGCTTGAGCACGTCCTCGGCCACCAGCGTCGTCAGTTCCTTGGCCAGGCGTTTGCG
>JBAVZT010000471.1:0-2747 GCA_049588955.1 Rhodanobacteraceae bacterium
GAACTCGTACAGTTCACTGAGGAACAGCGTTTGCCACAGCTTGGAGCGCAACACATCCCTGGGCGAGATGGGCTGCGACGGGATCGGCTTGCCGTCGAGACCGCCTCCGGGATCCTTGTCGAAGCCACGCTGTGCGCTGCTGCTTTCGCCACGCGCGTAGCGATATTGCGGATCGAGAAACCCCCAGGAACTCAAGGATGCGAGCAGCTTGTCGCGATCCTCGCTGTCCAGCGGCGCATCGAGCCCGTGCCGGTTGACGCTCTTGGCCAGCAACTCGGCAACCATGCCCTGATAATCCGCGCGATACGCGCGATAGCGCTGCGGCTTGCCGTCGAACGCGTGCTGACTGTGCAGGTAGGCGTTGTAGTTGACCTGCACGAACGGCTCGAGCCGAACGCCGAGCACCTGACAGTAATGCAGCAGATTCTGATGATGATACGGAATCCGCCACGGACCGGGATTGATGTACAAGCCCCGATCGAACTCGCACTGCTGGCGCGCACCGCCAAGTTCGACATAGCGATCGCCCCCGCGCAGCGTCCAGTTGCGGCCGCCCGGGCGATCGTTGTATTCGAGCACCTGCACCCGGTACCCGGCGTTGCGCAACTCGTAGGCTGCCGTCATGCCGGCCAGACCGGCACCGAGAATCAGCACCGACGCGCCGCGTGGCGTTCCGGCAAGATCGAGCGGACCGGCATACGTCGATTCGCGCGCGAATCCGAGCGCCGTCATCGCCTGATACATGGCGGCGCTGCCCGCGCTCAATCCGATCATGCGCAACAGCGCACGCCGGCTCGGCAGCATAGGTTGGTCCTGTTGCCGCATGAGTCCCCTCCGAACCGGCAGTATCGCGACTATTGGTCAGGGCGGCAACATGGCCGGCCCGGTCGCTCGCACGCGCTCGATCTTCCGCTTCCAGCGGCGGTACCGCCCCGAAAGCCGCGGTCGAATCCGGTTACATGCCGTAGTCCGGCAACTCGATCTCGTCGCGCAGGCTGCGGCCGACGAACCAACGGGTCAGCGGCTCGAACTTCATCGCGCGCATTGCGAAATTGCGGAACCAGATGCCGAATTGCGTTCGCGTCGCAAAAAACGCGATGAGCTTTTGCGCGCCCGCCTGTTTGCCTTCGATGAACTTCCGCAAGCGCTCCTCATAGGCCTTGAACGCAAGGGGGTAATCGGATCCGGCGCGTTTGAGTTCGCCGGCCAGCACGTAGGCTTCGGTCATCGCGAGGCCGGTGCCCTCGCCCGCGAGAAACGAAACGCACGCCGCTGCGTCGCCGATCAGTGCGATGCGGCCGGTCGACCAGCGGTCCATGCGAATCTGGCTGACCACATCGAAGTAGAGATCGTCGACACCTTCCAGCGCGGCAAGAATCTGCGGACATTCCCAGCCGGCATCGGCAAATTCCCGGTGCAGTATCTCCTTGCGCGCCGAAAGGTCGCCCGGATCGTGCGCATCTTGCGAGCGGAACACGAACAGAAACATGCTGCGGTCGTCGCGCAGGGAAAACCGCGACACCTGCCGCCCCGGCACGGGGTGCATCATATAAACGAGTTCATCGCGCGGCCGGTAACCCTCGATCACGAACGCGGCGACGCGGCAGCCGAGATAGCGCTCGAAATCGCGCGCCGGCCCGAAAGCGAGCCGCCGCACATTGGAGTGCAAGCCATCGGCGCCAATCACAAGATCGAAGTCGCGCGCGTCGCCGCGATCGAATTCCAAGCGCACGCCATCTGCATGCTGATCGACAGCGGCAATGCTGTCGCCGAAGATCGTTTCGACCTCGCGCTCGATCGTCGCATAGATCCTGGCGGCGAGATCGCCACGCGGCAGACTGGTGAACTTGCCATCGGTGACTCTCCGGAACACATCGGTGTCGAGGCTCGCCTGAATCTCGCCATCGCGGCCGACCGAACGGACCGACTGCACCTGGTATCCGGCGTCGAGAATGGCTGCCTCGATGCCCATGCGTTCGGCGATGCGATATCCCACCCCCCAGAAATCGATCACATAGCCGCCGCTGCGAAATTGCGGCGCCTGCTCGATCAGGGTCGGCACGTGCCCGCTCCGATGCAGCCAATGGGCGAGTGCCGGTCCGGCCACGCCCGCTCCGCTGATTGCGATCTTCAAATGTCGCCCTTCATCGGTGTCGGTGGTGCGGATAGTATCCAATCCAACTCACCCGTCAAAAAGCTCGCGCGTCAAACAGGATAAGTATGGAACGAGTGGATTGCGTCGTTGTCGGTGCCGGCGTGATCGGCCTGGCCGTCGCGCGAGCACTGGCGCTGGCCGGCCGCGAGGTTCTGGTGCTCGAATCCGAAGCTGCGATCGGCACGGCGACCAGTTCGCGCAACAGCGAAGTGGTGCACGCCGGAATCTATTATCCGACCGGCTCGTTCAAGGCGCGCCTGTGCGTGGCCGGACGTGAACCACTGTATCGATTCTGCGATCGTCACGGCGTTGCGTACCGGCGCTGCGGCAAGTTGATCGTCGCGACCGACGCCGGGCAACGGCCATTCCTCGAGAAGCTGCAAATCCAGGCAAGCACGAATGGCGTCGACAATCCACGCTGGCCGGATGCGCTCGAGTTGCGAATGCTGGAGCCGGAACTCGACGTCGCTGCCGCCCTGCTCTCGCCGGATACCGGCATCATCGACAGCCATGCGTTGATGCTGGCTATCCAGGCAGACGCCGTGGCGCACGGTGCCACGCTGGCGTTGCGCGCTCCGGTATTGCGCATCCG
>JBAVZT010000472.1:0-6923 GCA_049588955.1 Rhodanobacteraceae bacterium
GCGCGAGTGGCAGCGGGCTCGACAGCTACGCCCCGCAGGTCGACGCCGTACTTGGCGCACAGCTTGCGCGGCTGGTGCGCTACATCGAGACCGGCGATGCTGAGGCGCCCGCCGAAGCGCCCGCGCAGGTCGCGCCTTCCGCTGCCGACCAGCGCAAGGCGATTCTCGCCGCATGGGCGAAACAGGCTGCGGCGGACCAGGCGGCCGACGCGCGCAAGGGTGTCCACGCTGCGCCGGAATCGCGCAGGAAAAGCGGCAAACGCGACGCCTCAGCGGACGGGCATTGATGTCGCCCACGGAGCCCCGACGGATGGAGCAACGCAGCCTTGGGATCGATCTGCGATGGGTTGGCCGTCGAGACGGCTAACCCTTCCTACGGGCGGTTGGTAACGCCGTCGCATTTTGCAGTTCGACAGCCCACGGTTTGCCACCATTGGCAATCCACGCGTCGATCGTGCGCTCCAGTACCGGCAGCGGCACCGAACCGGTACCGAGTACGGCGTCGTGGAATGCACGCAGATCGAATTTCGAGCCGAGGGTGGATTCGGCTTTTCTGCGCAGTTCGAGGATTTTCATCTCGCCGAGCTTGTAGCTGAGCGCCTGGCCGGGCCACGAGATGTAACGGTCGACCTCGGTCCCGATTTCGTGCGTGCTGAGTGCGGTGTTGTCGGCGAGATAGGCGATCGCACGTTCGCGCGTCCATCCGAGGTGATGGATGCCGGTGTCGACGACCAGCCGGCAGGCGCGCCACATCGCATAGGTCAAGCGGCCGAACTCCTCGTACGGTGTCGTATAGATGCCCATCTCCTCGCCGAGATCTTCCGAATACAGGGCCCAGCCCTCGCCATAGGCCGGGATGTAGCTCTTGCGGCGAAACTCGGGCGTGGCGGTCTGTTCCTTGGCGAGCGAGAGCTGCAGCGAATGGCCAGGCGCCGATTCATGCAGGGTCAGAGCCGGCAGGTTGTACAACGGGCGTGATTTCAGATCGTAGGTATTGACCCAGTAGGTGTCCGCGCCGCCGCGCCCGGAGGTCCAGAACGGCGCGATGTCGGCCGGCACCGGCTTGATACCGAAACGACCGCGCGGCAGCAAACCGAAGAACTGCGACAGCTTGCCGTCGACCTGCTTGGCGATCCATGAGGCACGCATCAGCAGCTCTTCGGGTGTTTTTGCGTAGAACTTCGGATCGGTGCGTAGAAAATGCAGGAACGCGGCGAAATTGCCGTTGAAACCGGTCTGCTTGATCGTCACGAGCATCTGCGCATGGATGCGCGCGACTTCCTTCAGACCGATCGCATGGATTGCATCGGGATCGAGGTCGAGGGTTGTGTACTCGCGGATCTGCTGGCGATAGAAGGCCTTGCCGTCCGGCAGCGCCTCGGCCGCAAGGGTCGTGCGCGTGTGCGGGACATAGGTATCGCGGAAGAACACGAGCAGTTTTGCGTAAGCCGGAATCACGCTGCTCCGGATCGCGGCAATCGCGTCGGTGCGTAGTTGCGTCTGTTCGCCTGCAGCGATCGTGGCGGGCATGTTCCGAAATGGCGCGTAGAATGTGCTGTCTTCGGGTTTCGAGACGTCGGCGATGGTCGCGATCGACACGTCGCGACCGGCGAGCACCGCGCGCGGCACGCTGAAGCCGCGCGCGAGCCCGGCGCGCATGTTTGCGGTTTCCTCCGCGAAATAGCGCGGAATGTCATTGAGCTTGGCGATATAGTCGCGATACTGCCTGGCATTCCTGAGTTTGCGCTGGGCCATGAAGCCAAGGTCGGACCAGAACGACGAATCGCTGTTGAACGGCATCTGGTAGTTCTTGAATCTCACCTCGGCGGCCAGGTTTTCGATCTGCGGGCGATAGACGGCGTAATTGATCCGGTTGGCCGGGCTCAACCGGTCCGGCGCGATCGCGTCGAGGCTGCGCAGCACCTCGTTCCAGCGCCGCAGCCGCGCGCCCTGAGCGGCCGCATCGACGTGCGGCAAGCGATCGTCCGGCACATTCGCATCCGGCTCCTCGTCGAGGCCGGGAAACTCGGCCTCGCGCCAGGCCCATTCGCTACGGTAGATCTGCTCGAAGCGACGGTCGGTCGCGCTTTCGCCGGACTTTCGTGCGCATTCGCACGCACCTGGCGATTCACGCGTCGCAGGTGCGGCCTGAGCGAAACCGATGATCGTCATCGCAGCAAGCAGCAGACAACCCCGGTGGACATTCATGGCATGCTTTCCCCGTGCTCTTGTACCCGACAAATCGCATTCCACCGCATTCTGGCAGGTTCTGCCGAACAGACCGAATCGCGCCGCGCCGCGAATGACCATGGACCGACAGCAATCCGACTTCATCGAGGTGTACGACGATGCACTCGACGCGGCCACTTGTGCGGCGCTGATCACGCGTTTCGAGGCCAGTGACGCGGTCAGCCGCGGCGCGACCGGCGGTGGAGTCGATACGCAGCTGAAGGACAGCTGGGATATCCAGATCAGCGGTCGTTCCGAGTGGAGCGACGCCGAGAACACCCTCAACGCAGCGATGCTCACCGGTGTGAAGGCCTACGTGCGCAAGTACGCTTACGCGGCACTCGCGCCGCTGTCGCTGCGCATGCCCGATGCGCAAACCGGCCGGCCGGTACTGCTCGACGCGGCAGGTGTCGCGGTGATGGATGACGCGTTGTTGCAGAAACTCGTCATCAAGGTATTCCGGCCCGGACGCATCAACCTGCAGAAATACATCGGTGACGTCGGCGGGTATCCTTACTGGCACAG
Source organism: Rhodanobacteraceae bacterium (assembly GCA_049588955.1). GTDB lineage: Bacteria > Pseudomonadota > Gammaproteobacteria > Xanthomonadales > Rhodanobacteraceae > Dokdonella_A. Next base: position 2,755 of record JBAVZT010000472.1, read on the forward strand.
CGAGCTGTATCCGCGCGTGGGCGACGCCGACACGCTGCATCGCGTGCTGTTGTGGACGATTTACCTGAACGACGATTTTTCGGCCGGCGAAACCGAGTTCTTCCATCAGCGCCGCAAGATCATCCCGCGCACCGGCTCGTTGCTGATCGCGCCGGCCGGATTTACCCATACCCATCGAGGCAACCGGCCGATCGGTGGTGACAAGTTCATCGCCACGTCATGGGTCTTGTTTCAGACTGCCGAGGCCCTGTACAGACACCCTGGGTGATCGACATCGTGATCTGTGCCGAGATGAGCCCTGGAGCGTCGTCATGAAACGTGTTGTTGCGCTTGCCGTTGCCGCCGTTGTCCTGCTCCTTGCGCATGCCGCTCGCGCCACGCAGGAGTTTTCCGGCGTCGCGCCTTCGGGCGCGACATACAGCATCGAGGCTCCGGACGGCTGGCGGCCCGGAGATGCGCTGGTGCTGTACCAGCACGGTTTCGACTTCGGGCCGCCCGATCTCACACCGAGTCTCGGCCCGCTGCGCGATGTCATGCTCGGCGAAGGCTACGCGGTGGCCGCATCCAGCTACCGGCAGCGCGGCTGGGCGCTGTTCCATGCGATGGACGACAATCGCGATCTGCTGGCGATCTTCGAAAACCTGCTCGGCACGCCGGGCGAGATCGTTCCGTTCGGCGGATCGATGGGCGGCCTGATCGCACTCAAACTCGCCGAGGAACCCGGCTTACCTCCGGTGCATGGCGTCTACGCCCTGTGCCCGGCCGCGGCCGGGGCGCGGGTGTGGGATCAGGCGATCGATCTGCGTCTTGCCTATCCGGTCGTCTGCGCGGGCACCGGCAGTCTGCCGAGCGGCGACGAGCCGCTTCCATGGGCGGTGAATCTCGAGGACATTCCCGACGACCTCGGCAACTTGCTGGACGACGGTCCGGTGCTTGACGCGCTGATTTCGCTCAATCGATGCACGGGCGTCGACCTGCCACCGGGATTGCGCAACGATGCGATGCGGCGGCGGCTGGCAGAGCTTGAGGCGTTCGGCCATTTCACCAGCGATGATTTCTTCGTTACCAACATGGGTTACGCGACATTCGCCCTCGGCGATCTGGTGCGCGCGCCGGACAAGCTCGACGCGCACAATCCGTTCACGACCGCGGGCGTGCACTACGACGATGCAGCCGTCGATGCCGGCATCGATCGCATTACGGCCGATTCACTGGCGGCATTCGAGTTTCACTGGCTGTCCGACTTCCGTGGCGATATCGGCGACGCCAAGGTGCTTTCGCTCCAGACCAGTCGCGACGAACTCGTGATTCCGGCGAACCAGTCGGTATTGCGCAGCGAGTTGCCGAACGGCCAGATTACCAGCGCGATTGTTGCCGTGGACGAACCGACGCATTGCGGATTCACCGAAGCGGAGGGCCTTGCCGGCTGGGACGCGTTGCGGCAGTGGAAGGACGGCGCGCCGCAGCCGACCGCAGCGAGCTTGCAGCAGAACTGCGAGACCATCGCTGCCGGCAATGCCGACGGGCCGTGTCGTTTCGACGCCGACGTGCAGGACGTGCCCTCGTTCGACAGTCAGGTGACACCGCGGCCGGCCGATCCGACACCGCCGATCGATGCGCGTTACAGCGGTGAATGGTTCGATCCGGCGCGCAGTGGCGAAGGCATCGTGCTCGAAGTCCTCGACGGGGGCGTTGCCGATCTGTTCTTCTTCACCTATCCGCCTGCCGGAGATCCGGGCCAGCAGGCGTGGATGACCGGAACCGGAAACATCGACGGCGCGGGCATTGCGTTCGAAGATGTGCGCCGACCGCAGACCATCGCAACGCCCAACGGCACGCGCGTCGAACAAACGCCATGGGGCCGCATCTGGCTCAGCTTTGCCGATTGCAACGACGGGCTGATGCGCTGGGAAGGCCCCGATGGCTGGGGCACCATGGAAGTGCCGATCACGCGCCTGACGACATTGGCCGGACTCGGCTGCAATGCGCCCGCCCCCGAATCGGATGTGCCGCAATCGAGCGGCTTGTGGTTTGACCCGGCGCATGATCAAAGCGGCTTTGCCGTCGAGCAACTCGATGCCGACACCCAGGTGGCGTTTTACTTCGAACCCGGCACGATGCCCGGTTCGCAATCCTGGTCGCTGGGCCTGGTGCCCACGGATCCTGGATCGGGCCAGCCGAATGACGGTCTCTATCGCACCGGCGGAACGCATTTTGGCGATGACTTCGACGCGACGGCTGTCACCAGCGAGTTAGCTTATCGCGTGCCGCAGTGGACCCCCGATTGCAGCAACACGGCTTCCGTGATCCTGGAACCCATTGCCAATTTCGAACCGCCGCCACTCCTCTCGCTGGATCTGGAGCGATTGACGCGCCCGAGCGGCACGCCTGCTTGTGCGCATTGATCAATGCTTGATCGGAAAGGTTTGCGCCTTGTCATCCGGGACCGGCTTGGCTCGTGCGGGATTGATACCCTGCGCGCCGCACGCATAAGCATTCCAGCTCTGCGCGCCGTCTTGCGGCTGGCCGATCGGCGCAACCGTGTCGGCACCCATGCCGGCGGCCTCATTGCGCGCCATGACCTCGAGCTCGTCGCGCACCGCCATGCCGCTGCGATCGATCGGACCGATGCGATCGAGCACGGAGACCGTGACCTTGCCGATATTGCGGCAACCCTCGACCCTGCCGTTCCAGGCCGTTCGAACCTTCTCGCCTCCGGAGTCGAGCTTGATGCCCCAGCTGCACGCCGAGAGAGCGGCGATCAGGCAAATCGGAACGAGGTTGCGGGTCATTCGGAAACTCCGAGATTGCAAATCCGGTCAAGCATAGGGCCGCGCGCCTGAACCTTTGCGTGCGCAGATGGATACATCACCGCACCACATGTCCATCGAGATCGAGGACATGCACCGCACCGAGCTTGAGCTCGCGCACCGGCTGCTCGATCCTGGACAGGTCGCCGACGATCACCCAGGTCAGCGCCTCGGGCTTGATGATTTCCCGCGCGGCCGCCTCGATCGAGGCATCGGTCTGGCTTTCGATATTCGACTTCAGCGAGTGCACATAGTCATCCGGACGATCGTACAACGCGATGCCGTCCATCGCGCCGAGCACGCTGCCCACGGTCTGGAACTTGCCGGGCATGCTGCGCACCTCACCGACCTTGATCTTGTCGATCTCTTGGGCGCTCAGGGGTTTCGCACCGATCACCGCGTGTGCCTGCATGATGATCTGGGCGATCGATGGCGCTGTCTTGTCCGTCTGCACCGGCGCATAGATCAGGAAGGGCCGCTGGCCGATCGCATCGGCGAGGAAACTGCCGGCGCCATAGGCCCAGTGTTTCTGTTCGCGCAAGTCCATGTTGAGGCGCGAGGTGAAGCTGCCACCGAATGCGCCGTTCATGATCTGAATCGCGAGATTGTTGGCGACCCTGGTCGACGGAGCAACTTCGCCGGCCAGGATCAGTGATTGCGGCGCGCCGGGCTTGTCGATCAAGTAGACACGCGGCTTGTCCGGAACGGCGACGTGCGCGATGGTCTTTGCGGGGATCGCCGAAGGAGGTGCCTGCCAGTCCCCGAATATCGGGTTGAGCCGCGCGATGATGGCATCCAGCGTGGTATCGCCGGCGACCAGGATACGCACGTTGTCCGGCCGGATGAAATCGTGCATCCAGGTGCGCAGATCGTCCGCGTCCAGCGACTCGATCGAGTCGCCGGTGCCCGAGCCGGTGAACGGAATCGCGTAGGGATGTCCGCGGCCATAGAGCAACGGCGGCAGCACGCGCAGTGCGAGGCCGGTCGGCTCGGTCTTCTCCTGCGCGATGCCGGCCAGCCATTGGCCGCGTATGCGCGCCATGTCATCGGCTCGAAAAGCCGGGTTGCGCACGATGTCGGCGAGCAGCGCCAGCGAGGGGGTCAGATTCGATGCAAGCGCGCTGAGTTCCACGCTGGAACTGTCGAGCCCGGAGCCGGCACCGAGCTTGGCACCGAGGCGTTCGCTGCGGCGCGCGATCTCGAGCGAGTCGAGATCGGCCGTGCCCTCGTCGAGCATCGCCATCGTGAACGCCGAAGTACCGAGCTTGCGTCCGACGTCCGACGCGTAACCAGCGTTGAACAGCAATTGCACGTCCACCAGCGGAATCGTGTGACGTTCGGCCAGCACGACGCCGATAC
>JBAVZT010000473.1:0-12541 GCA_049588955.1 Rhodanobacteraceae bacterium
CCCTGAGCGCGTCGATCCATGGATGGCTCTCGATAAACTGTATGCCGGACACGGCCGGCACATAGGCTTTCCACAGCAGCACGCTGATCACGAATGTCGCCAGGGTCACGATCAATGCGAGCCAGCGCGCGGCCTGTGCTCGCCGTCCGAGCGCAAGCACCAGCGCGGCGCCGATGATCGGCAGCCAGATCAGGATGTCGAGGACGTGCGGCAGCGGCATGGTCGTTGTCGTTTCCATCGATCAGCCACCGACCTGCGCGACGGTCCACCACAATCCGGCCAGCAGCGCGATCAGACCGAGAATCATTGCGAACGCGTAGTGGTAGAGATAACCCGATTGCAGCCAGCGGATCGTCGCGGAAATGCGCGCGACCAGTGCCGCCGAGCCGTTCACCGCAACGCCGTCGATCAGGCCGATATCGCCGCCGCGCCAGAGGCCGCGGCCGAGCAGCACGCCGCCGCGTGCAAAAACGGCCTGGTACAGCTCGTCGAACCAGTACTTGTGGACCAGCGTGACGTATATCGGCCGCAGCGCCTTCGCCGCGCGCGACGCGAGGCCCGGGTTGAACAGATACACGTAAGTCGCCACGACAAAACCCGCCAGGGCAATCCAGAACGGCAGACCGATGAAACCGTGCAGGACCATCGCCAGCGAGCCGTGGAATTCGCGTGCAAGTTCGCCCAGCACGTCGTTGTCCGCGGCGACGCGGATCGCGCCGCCGAAGTAATCGCCGAACAACATCGGCCCGATCGTGGGCCAGCCGATCAGCACCGACGGAATCGCGAGCAGGATCAACGGCACGGTCACGACCCAGGGCGACTCGTGCGGCGCGTGCGCAAGATGGCCTGGCTCGTGGTGCGCATGCACTTCGTGCCCGTGGGCATGATGCGGCGGATCGACCACGAAACGCGGCTTGCCGTGGAAAGTGAGATAGAGCAGCCGGAAACTGTACAGCGCCGTCACGAATACGCCGGCGAGCACGCAGAACTCGGCATAACCGGCGCCCCAGCGATGCGAAGCGCCAACCGCTTCGATAATCGAATCCTTGGAGAAGAAACCCGCAAATCCGGGCACACCAACCAGCGCAAGCGAGCCGATCCACATCGTGATCCAGGTGATCGGCATGGCCTTGCGCAGACCACCCATGTAACGCATGTCCTGCTCATGGTGCATCGCGATGATGACCGAGCCGGCGCCCAGGAAAAGCAACGCCTTGAAGAAGGCGTGCGTCATCAGATGGAAGATGCCGGCCGAGTAGGCCGACACGCCAAGCGCGGCGGTCATGTATCCGAGCTGCGACAGCGTCGAATACGCGATCACGCGTTTGATGTCGTCCTGCACGATACCGATCAGGCCGGTGAACAACGCCGTCGTCGCCCCGATCACGAGCACGAAGCTGAGTGCGGTCGACGACAGCTCGAACAACGGCGACATGCGCGCAACCATGAAGATGCCGGCGGTGACCATGGTCGCCGCGTGGATCAACGCGGAAATCGGCGTCGGACCTTCCATCGAGTCGGGCAGCCAGACTTGCAGCGGCACCTGCGCCGTCTTGCCCATCGCGCCGACAAACAGGCAGATGCATACGAGGGTCGCGACGTGCCACGAGTGGCCTGCGACGATTTCGGTGCTCAGCGACGCCATGCCCGGATCGAGCGCACGTGCGAACACGTGCGCGTAGTCGAGCGACCCGAACCACAGCAGCACGCCCGCGATGCCGAGTAGAAAGCCGAAATCGCCGACACGGTTGACGATGAAAGCCTTGAGGCCCGCGAACGTCGCACTCGGCCGGTCGAACCAGAAACCGATCAGCAGATATGAGACGAGACCGACCGCTTCCCAGCCGAAAAACAACTGCAGGAAGTTGTTCGCCATGACCAGCATCAGCATCGAAAACGTGAACAATGCCGTGTAGGAAAAAAAGCGCTGATAACCCGGGTCGTCGGCCATGTAGCCGATCGTGTAGATATGCACCATCAGCGAAACGAAGGTGACCACGACGATCATCGTTGCGGTCAGGCGGTCGATCAGAAACCCGACATGCGCACCGATCCGCCCGACCTCGAACCAGGTATAGACGTTGGCGTTGAAGACCGGCGCGCCGCCCCAGACCAGCTGATAGAACACGTAAAACGACAGCGCACAACTGACCGCGACGCCGAGAATCGCCGCAGATGCCGCGCCGCGGCGCCCGACTTGCCGGCCGAACAGCCCGGCGATGATCGCGCCGATCAGCGGCGCCAGCACGATGGCGACAAGGACGTTTTGACTGATGACCACCGCCTATCCCTTCAGTGAGTCGATTTCGGTCACGTTGATGGTCGCCCGATTGCGGAACAGCACGATCAGGATCGCAAGCCCGATGGCCGATTCGGCCGCCGCAACCGTCAGAATGAAGAACACGAACACCTGACCCGACGCATCACTTAGATAACGCGAAAACGCGATGAAGTTGGTGTTGACCGCAAGCAGCATCAGCTCGATCGCCATCAGCAGAACGATGACGTTCTTGCGATTGATGAAGATGCCGGCCACGGCGATGCAGAACAACGCCGCTCCGAGCACGAGATAATCGGCCAGCGTGATCATGATTGCGCTCCGTCGGAGTTCGCGACGCGCTTCTCCGATGCCATTTTCACCACCCGCACGCGATCGGCGGCACGCACGTCGACTTGTCTCGCCGGATTCTGTCGCTTGGCTCCCGCGCGATGACGCAAGGTCAGCGGAATCGCGGCGACGATCGCGACGGTCAGGATCAGCGCAGCGATTTCGAACGGCAACAGGAACTGGCTGAACAAGGCGTTGGCCAGCCATTCGGTATTCGACACGCCCGCCGCGGTCGCCGGATCGCCCGGCGGCGCGATGCGCATCGCGCGCACGCCGATCAGCGCCAGCATCTCCGCCAGCATCAGCGCCGCGACGACAACACCGACCGGAACATGACGCACGAAGCCTTCGCGCAACGGCGCAAGATCGATATCGAGCATCATCACGACGAACAGAAACAGCACCATCACCGCACCGACATACACCAGGATCAACGCGAGCGCCAGAAACTCCGCGTCGGCCAGCAACCATACGCACGCGGTCGAGAAAAAGGTCAGCACGAGGAACAGCGCGGCATGCACCGGATTGCGCACGCTGATCACCGCCAGCGCGGCGGCCACGGTCACCGCGGCAAATGCGTAAAAGCACACCAGTTCAAATGTCATGCACCCGTCCTTTCACCGCAACTTCCATCCTCAGCCCTCAGCCCTGTCATCTGTACGGCGCGTCCGCAGCGCGCGCCGCCGCGATCTGTGCCTCGAATCGATCCCCGATCGCAAGCAGTTGCTGCTTGTCGACGATGTTCTCGCCCCGCTTTTCGAAGTGGTATTCGTGGATCGAAGTCTCGACGATCGAATCCACCGGACAGCTTTCCTCGCAGAAACCGCAGTAGATGCACTTGAACAGATCGATGTCGTAGCGGGTCGTGCGGCGCGTGCCATCGGCGCGCTGCTCCGAATCGATCGTGATTGCGAGTGCCGGACACACCGCCTCACAAAGTTTGCAGGCGATGCAGCGTTCCTCGCCGTTCGGATAGCGGCGCAGCGCGTGCAAGCCACGGAAACGCACCGACTGCGGAATCTTTTCCATCGGATAGCGCATCGTGTACTTGGTCTTGAACATGTATTTCACGGTCAGCCAAAGACCGGCAAACAACTCGATCAGGAGCAGACTTCGGAAATAACTGGCAATGCGATTCATGATCTGACTCAACCGCCGATCGTGACCCAGCCGAAATAACGCAGGCAACCGGCCACGAACACCCACACGATCGTGATCGGGATGAATACCTTCCAGCCGAGACGCATGATCTGGTCGTAGCGGTAACGGGGAAACGTCGCGCGAAACCACAGGAACAGGAACGAGAATGCGAAGGCCTTGGCGATGAGCCACCACCAGCCCGGTACGCCGACCACCGCCCAGCTCTGCGGAAACGGCGACAGCCAGCCCCCGAGAAACAGTACCGACGCAAGAAAACTGATCAGTATCATGTTGGCATATTCGGCCAGAAAGAAGATCGCGAAAGCCGATCCCGAATATTCCACATGGAAGCCGGCGACGATCTCCGATTCGCCTTCGGCGACATCGAACGGCGCGCGGTTGGTTTCGGCGACGCCGGAAACCCCGTACACGACGAACATCGGCAACAACGGCAGCCAGAACCAGTCGAGCAGGCCCTTGCCGCCCGCCTGCGCGTGGACGATCTCGCCGAGATTGAGACTGCCGGCGAGGATCAGCACGCCCACCAGCGCGAATCCCATCGCGATCTCGTAGCTGACCAATTGCGCGGCCGAGCGCATCGCCCCGAGCAGTGCATAGCGCGAATTGGACGCCCAGCCGGCAAGAATGATGCCGTAAACGCCCATCGAGGTCATTGCGAGCAGATACAAGAGACCCGCATTGATGTTCGCCAGCACCAGCCGGTCATCGAACGGCACCACCGCCCACGCGGCAAAGGCCGGTATCACCGCCAGCAACGGCGCCAGAAGAAACAATGCGCGGTTCGCGTTGGTCGGCAGGATGACTTCCTTGATCAGCAGCTTGAAGACGTCGGCAAACGCCTGCAGGAGACCCCACGGACCGATCTTGTTCGGGCCGAGGCGCACGTGCATCCAGCCAATCACCTTGCGCTCCCAATACACGAACATCGCGACCGCGATGATCAACGGCACCGCGATCAGCAAAATCTTGACCAGGGTCCAGACGACCAGCAGCAAATCCGAATGCACGGGTCAGCCCCCCCTGATCTCGAGGTTCGCGCCGTAGGGCGGCAGAGTGTCGGTTTCGGCATACCCGGCTTCGATCCAGACGGCGCCGCGCGGCACCGACCGATCGACATCGACCGGCAACACCGTCATGCCGATCAGCGCGTGTCCGTCATCGCCGATACCCAGATCGAACCCGTCGTCGGGATGCATCGTCACGCGGGGGCCGCGCGTGAGCGGATGAGCATTCAAGGCGGTGGCGCGACGCAACACCGGATCGGCACGGTAGATCGCCGTCGTCGTGATGCGCTCAAAAACGCCAGCCGATGCATGCTTTTGCGCATCGCCTTCAGTCGCCGACGGACCGGTCGCGGCAGAACCGATCGACGCAAGCAGCGACCCCGGCGTAAGCGGTGGTGGAATCCTGTCCGCAGCAACCGTGGTGCGCGCCGGGGACGAAGTGGAGTCGATGTTCGCGATGCGTTCGCGCACTTGCGTAATTTCCGTGAACTCGAAACCATCCAGTGCGAGCGCCGCACCCAGCGCGCGCAACACTTTCCAGCCCGGCCGGGCTTCGCCTGGCAGTCGCGCACCGGCTGCAACGACTTGCGCGCATCCGTCCAGATTGATCAGCGTGGCATCGATTTCGGGCAGCAGGCCGATCGGCAAGATCACGCTCGCGACCTGTTTGAGCCCATCGCTCGCAAATGCCGAAAACGCAACCACCGATTCGGCGGCGCCGAGCACCGCAAACAGGGCCGCGCCGTCGGCGCAGTCGTGCGGCGGCTCGCAGCCGAACAACAGATAGCGCTTGCGTGGTGCGGCCAGCATCGCGCCCGTATCGAGCCCTTCTTCGCCGGGCACCACACCGGCATGCACAAGACCGACCGCATTGGCGCCATCCGGAATCTCGTTGAACGCCGCATTGGTGGCGCTGGCAATGGCTTCGATCGTCGCACGCAGCTTCGATGCGGCCGGATGATTGACGACGAGTTCACCCGCGATGACGACCGCGGTGCGTGCATCGGCAAGCACTTTTGCGAGATCGGCCGAAAACGCATCGGCCGGCTCACCCGGTGACGATGCGTCGGCCCTGCCGGCGGCCGCCCTGGCAAGATCCAGCAGCGCGTCCGGCATTGCGCCCGGTCGCACGATCTTGCGTCCGGCCAGCGCGAACGTCGTCTCCAGATCAAGCGGATTGATCAGGTACACACGCGCGCCGCGCGCGGCCGCCTTGCGTATGCGCGCGTTGAGCAACGGCACTTCCCGGCGCGGGTTGCAGCCGATCAGCACGATGACATCGGCACGCTCGATCCCGGCAGCCGGCATCTCGAACGCCCGCGCAGCGGCACTGTCGGCGAAATCCAGGCGACGCAGACGATGATCGACATGCGCGCTGCCGAGCGCTTGCGCGAGCTGCGTGAGCAGGAAGCCTTCCTCGCACGACGTCGCCGGATGCACGAGGACGCCAAGGTCGCCTGTCGCACTCGCCCGCAATGCGTCGGCGGCGACGCGTATGGCCTCGTTCCAATCGGTCTCGATCCACGCATCGCCGCGCTTGATCAGCGGCACGCGCGCGCGATCTTCGGCATGCAAGCCTTCGTGGCTGTAGCGGTCGCGATCGGACAGCCAGCATTCGTTGATCGCTTCGTTGTCGCGCGGTACCGTGCGCAGCGCCTCGCCGCCGCGCGTGTGCAGCCACAGATTGGAACCGAGGGCGTCGTGATACCCGATCGATGGCCGTGCAATCAGTTCCCAGGCGCGTGCGCGGAAACGGAATGCCTTGTTGGTCAATGCACCGACCGGACACACGTCTATCACATTGCCGGACAGTTCGCTTTCGAGCGTCTTGCCGATGTACGTTCCGATTTCGAGATTTTCGCCGCGATCCAGGCCGCCGAGTTCGTAGGTACCGGCGATTTCGCCCATGAATCGCACGCAGCGCGTGCACTGGATGCAGCGCGTCATCTCGGTCGCGACCAGCGGGCCGAGATTTTCGTCGGTCAACACGCGCTTGCGCTCGGCAAAGCGGCTGACCGAGCGGCCGTAACCCATCGACAGATCCTGCAATTCGCACTCACCGCCCTGATCGCAGATCGGGCAATCGAGCGGATGGTTTATCAGCAGGAATTCCATCACGTTGCGTTGCGCCGACAGCGCCCTGCCCGACTGCGTGAATACCTTCATGCCGTCGGCCACCGGCGTTGCGCAGGCCGGCATCGGCTTGGGTGCCTTGTCGACCTCGACCAGGCACATGCGGCAATTCGCCGCGATCGCGAGTTTGTCGTGATAGCAGAAGCGCGGGATCGGAATCCCGGCCCTGTCCGCAGCCTGGATGATCATCGAGCCCTTCGGCACGACGAGTTCGCGCCCATCGATCTCGAGCGTGACCGTGTCAGGCGCGACGGTGTCCCTGGGCTGCGCGCTCATGCGGTGGCTCCTGTCGGAACCGTGAGCGGCGGTGCCGCCACAAACGGTTGCGCGCGATCCGTCATGCCGCAGCCTCGAGCGCCGCATCGACGATCGACCGCCTGTGTTCGATGAAATATTCGAACTCGTGCCAGTAGTGCCGCAGGAATCCCTGCACCGGCCACGCGGCGGCCTCGCCGAACGCACAGATCGTATGGCCCTCGATCTGGCCTGCAGCCTGCCTCAGCATGTGTACATCTTCCATCGTCGCATCGCCTTCGACGATTCGCGTCAGCATGCGGTACATCCACCCGCAGCCTTCCCGGCACGGCGTGCACTGACCGCAGGATTCGGCCATGTAGAAGCGCGCGATGCGCCGGCACGCGCTGACCATGCAGGTGGTCTCGTCCATGATCACGACAGCGCCCGATCCGAGCCCGGAACCGGCCTCCTTGAGCGCATCGAAATCCATCGTCACGTCCATCATCACATCAGCCGGCAAGACCGGCATCGACGAGCCACCCGGGATGACGCCCTTGAGCTTGAGACCGTTGCGCACGCCGCCGGCCATTTCGAGCAGGTCGCGAAACGGCGTGCCGAGACGCACTTCGTAATTGCCCGGCCTGCTGATATGACCGGATACGGAAAACACCTTCGGCCCGCCATTGTTCGGCTTGCCGAGATCGAGAAACCAGGTCGCGCCATTGCGCAGGATCGCCGGGACCGATGCATAGGTCTCGGTGTTGTTGATCGTCGTCGGCTTGCCGTACAGGCCGAAGTTCGCGGGAAACGGCGGCTTGAAACGCGGCATGCCCTTCTTGCCTTCGAGCGATTCCATCAGCGCGGTTTCCTCGCCGCAGATGTAGGCGCCCGCACCGAGCACGTTGTGAATCTCGACATCGATGCCCGAGCCCTGGATGTCGCGACCGAGCAAGCCGGCCTCGCGGGCCTCGGCGAGTGCCTGCTCGCAGCGTTCGAACGGCTCGTGATGGAACTCGCCGCGCAGATAGTTGTAGGCGACGCTCGACCCGGTCGCGTAACACGCGATCGCCATACCCTCGATCACCGCATGCGGATTGAAGCGAAGGATGTCACGGTCCTTGCAGGTACCGGGCTCGGACTCGTCCGAATTGCAAAGAATGTATTTCTGCCCGTGGGCGGTACGCGGCATGAACGACCATTTCAGGCCGGTCGGGAATCCGGCGCCGCCGCGGCCGCGCAGCGCGCTGTTCTTGAGCTCGGCGATGATCGTCGCCGGATCGGGCTTGTCGGCAAGTATCTTCTTCCACGCCTTGTAGCCGTCGGTCGCAAGGTAATTCTCGAGCGTCCACGGCGCATCGAAATGCAGCGTGGTGTTGACGACTTGATGTTCCTTGGGAGCAGGACCGTAGGGCATTGATTTCAGGGCTGAGGGCTGAGGGTTGAGGGTCGAGAAATTCGATTATTCCAAGGGTGGTGACTTCATAGGGTGGGTTAGCGCCGACAGGCGCGTAACCCACCATTGGTACTTTTGCGATCCTCCATGATCGCGGGGGTCAAACGGCGGCCATCCATGGCTGCACTTTTCAAGATCTTACCTTTGCGATCATCCTTGATCGCGAGAGTCAAAAAGCGGCCATCCATGGCCGCACTTTTTAATTAACTACTCCAACTCATCCAGGATCTCGTCGATTTTTTCGACGGTCAGATTTTCATGGTAGTGGCCGTTGACGACCATCATCGGCGCGCCGCAGCAGGCGGCCAGGCACTCCTCTTCGACCTTGAGATAGACGCGGCCATCCTCGGTGCTCTCGCCGAGTTTGATGCCGAGTCTGTGTTCGCAATGGCGCACGACTTCCTCGGCGCCATTCAACCAGCACGAGATGTTGGTGCAGATCGCGACATTGTTGCGGCCGACCGGCCGGGTTTCCAGCATCGAGTAGAAACTCGCGACCTCGTAAGCCCACACCGGCGGCAGATCCAGATATTTCGCGACTGCCGCGATCAACTCGTCGCTCAGCCAGCCGGCGTTCTGCTGCTGCGCCGCGAACAGGGCCTGGATCAGCGCCGAACGCTTGTGCTCGGGTGGAAACTTCGCCGCCCAATGATCGATGCGCGCGCGCGTGTCGTCATCGAGAACCGAAACCGGATCGACATCCCTGACCTGTTGGTAGTTGCCGGTCGCCTTCATCGATCCACCTCGCCGAATACCAGATCGTAGGTTCCGATCATCGCGACCGCGTCGGCCAGCATGTGTCCGCGCAGAATCGCATCCATCGACGAAAGGTGCACAAAACTCGGCGCGCGCAACTTCACGCGAAAGGGCTTGTTGGCACCGTCCGACACCAGGTAGCAGCCGAACTCGCCCTTGGGCGCTTCGACTGCGGCGTAGGTTTCGCCCGCAGGCACACAATAGCCTTCGGTGAACAGCTTGAACCAGTGGATCAGCGCTTCCATGTCGTCCTTCATCTCGACCCGCGATGGCGGCGCGACCTTGAAGTTGGTCACCATGACCGGACCCGGATTCGCGCGCAGCCAGGCAATGCACTGCTTGATGATGCGATTGGCCTGACGCATCTCCTCCACGCGCACCAGATAGCGATCGTAGCAATCGCCGGTGACACCGACCGGAATGTCGAAATCGACTTCGGCGTATTTCGCGTACGGCTGTTTCTTGCGCAGATCCCATTCGATACCGGAGCCGCGCAGCATCGGACCGGACATGCCCCATGCCAGCGCCTGCTCGGGCGACACGATGCCGATATCGACCGTGCGCTGCTTCCAGATGCGATTGTCGGTGAGGAGCTCTTCGTATTCATCGACGCGCTTGGGAAACGCATCGGTGAACGCATCGAGATAATCGAGCATCGTGCCTTCGCGCGCACGGTTGAAGCGCTTGAGGTCCTTGCCCTTGTGCCATGGCGATTCGCGATACTGCGGCATCGAGTCCGGCAGATCGCGATAGACGCCGCCCGGACGGTAATAGGTCGCATGCATGCGCGCGCCCGACACCGCCTCGTAGCAATCCATCAGTTCCTCGCGTTCGCGAAACGCATACAGGAATACCGCCATCGCGCCGAGATCGAGCCCGTTCGAACCGATCCACATCAGATGATTGAGGATGCGCGTGATCTCGTCGAACATCGTGCGGATCCACAACGCACGCTCGGGCGGCTCGACGCCGAGCAGCGTCTCGATCGCGCGCACGTACGCGTGCTCATTGCACATCATCGACACGTAATCGAGACGATCCATGTAGCCGATCGACTGGTTGAACGGCTTGGATTCCGCGAGCTTCTCGGTCGCGCGATGCAGCAGGCCGATATGCGGATCGGCACGCACCACGGTTTCGCCGTCCATCTCGAGTACCAGACGCAGCACCCCATGCGCCGCCGGATGCTGCGGACCGAAGTTCATCGTGTAATTGCGGATTTCAGGCATCAGTCAGTCCGACCGTTCCGCATCGTTCGACTCGCGCTCGGCGCCAGCCTGCTCATAGCGCGAGTCGTCGCGGATCGTCCGCGGCACCAGCACACGCGGCACGACCGAAGTGACGGGTTCGTAAATCACGCGTTGCCTGGCGGGATCGTAACGCACTTCGACATTGCCGATGAGCGGAAAATCCTTGCGGAACGGATGGCCGATGAAACCGTAATCGGTGAGGATGCGGCGCAGATCCGGGTGACCCTCGAAAGCGATGCCGTAAAGGTCGAACGCTTCGCGCTCGAACCAGTCTGCCGCAGGCCAGATACCGGTCAACGACGGCAACGATGGCAGCTCGTCATCGGCGCAGTAAGCCCGCATGCGCAGGCGGCGATTGCCGCTGATCGACAGCAACTGCACAACGATGGCAAACCGATTCGGGATCCCGGTGTCGCGTGGGCGCTCGGCCCAGGCAAAGCGTCCGGGCCCGTCACCCTCGACGCCACGCGAGAAACCCTCGGACGACACATCGGTGGTATCCCATTCGACCTGCCCATACGAAAGGAAGTCGACGCCAGCGATGTCGATCAGCTGCTCGAACGGGCACGGCGCATAATCGCGCAAGGCGCGTGCCGCCGCGAGCCAGTTCTCCGGCAACACGTCAATCGCCACTTCGCCATTCATTTGCGAGTAATGCGAAAGCTTCTGGCCGAGAAGGGCTTCCAGTTTCGGCCCGCTGGTTGGATCCTGCGTGTCCGTCATCTTGCGATCGTGTTGGTGCGGCGAATTTTCTTCTGCAATTGCAGAATGCCCCAGATCAGCGCCTCGGCGGTCGGCGGACACCCGGGCACATAGATGTCGACCGGAACGATGCGATCACAGCCGCGTACCACGGCATAGGAATAGTGGTAATAGCCGCCGCCGTTTGCGCACGATCCCATCGAGATGACCCACTTCGGATCGGGCATCTGGTCATAGACCTTGCGCAACGCCGGCGCCATCTTGTTGACCAGCGTCCCGGCGACGATCATGACGTCGGACTGGCGCGGGCTCGGGCGGAAAATCACGCCATAGCGATCCAGATCGAGCCGCGCCGCACCTGCATGCATCATCTCGACCGCGCAACAGGCGAGCCCAAACGTCATCGGCCACATCGAGCCGGTACGCGCCCAGTTGACCAGCTCATCCAGGCGCGCGGTTGCAAAACCGCGTTGGATCAACGGGTTGTCGTCGTCCGGGCGCAAGATATCGTCAACCGGACCGCTCGGCGTCGGGTTGTGCATGACGTCGGCGATGCGCGAGGAAAGGCTCATGTCGGCGTCTCCGGCAACTGCGCAGCGATCATCAATCCCATTCGAGCGCTCCCTTCTTCCACACGTAGACGAACCCGAGCACGAGCAGGCCGAGGAACATGCCCATTTCGAGGAGTCCGGCCAGACCCAGATGCGCGAACACGACAGCCCACGGAAACACGAACGCGATTTCGAGATCGAAAATGATGAACAGGATCGCGATCAGGTAATAGCGCACGTCGAATTTCATGCGCGCGTCCTCGAATGCCTCGAAGCCGCACTCGTACGGCGAGGATTTCTCGGCGCTGGGATGCTTGGGTCCGAGCAGGTTGCCGATGACCAGCAATGCGATGCCGATGCCGCCAGCGACCATCAGGAAAAGCAGAACCGGAAAATACTCGGTCAGCACACATACCTCCGCAGGATGCATCGGCGCAACGCATCCCGGATCTCAACGCGTTTGCAATCGATCATTTGGTGCCCAGGGCGGGACTCGAACCCGCACAGCTTGCGCCACTACCCCCTCAAGATAGCGTGTCTACCAATTCCACCACCTGGGCAAAGCCCTGGCGGATCGCAAGGTTCTTCAGATGAACGTTGCGCCCGCCCGGGACCCTCTGATCAACCTGGCACAGTTGTCATGGGTTTCGGAAGGTTCGCCAGTCGTGCCGCACGGCGAAGTGAAG
>JBAVZT010000474.1:0-3228 GCA_049588955.1 Rhodanobacteraceae bacterium
ATCTGGATTTCGATCGGCGCACCGAATGGTCCGAACAGGACGGTGTGCAGCGACTGGTAACCGTTGGCCTTGGGAATTGCGATGAAATCCTTGAAGCGCCCTTCCAGCGGCTTGTACAGCGCATGCACGGCACCGATCGACTGATAGCAATGCATGACGTTGTCGACGATCACGCGCAATCCATATACGTCCATCAGTTGCGCGAACGAGCTGTGGCTGCTGCGCATTTTCGAGTAGATGCTGTAAGGCGACTTGATGCGACTGACAATGCGATGCGGGATTGCGTCGGCTTCCAGACGCGTGTGCAGGGCATCCTCGATTCGGGCCATCGCTTCACGGCGGTTGCCGAGCAGTGTGCGGATGCGAGCGGCACTCACACGATAGCGATCGGGATGGAGCGTGCGAAACCCCAGGTCCTGCAACTCGGCCTTGACCCGGTTCATGCCAAGGCGTTGCGCGATCGGGGCATAGATGTCGAGCGTTTCCGTCGCGATGCGGGAACGTGATTCGGTGTCCATTGCAGCGAGCGTTCGCATGTTGTGCAGGCGATCGGCCAGCTTGATCAGGATCACTCGCAAGTCCCGGGCCATGGCCAGCAGCATCTTGCGGAAGCTTTCGGCCGCCGCCTCCTGGCGATTCCTGAAGCGCACCCTGTCGAGTTTGGTCACGCCGTCGACCAGTTCGACCACGTTTTGCCCGAATTCCGCCTTGATGCGTTTGGACGTGAGGCGCGTGTCTTCAAGGGTATCGTGCAACATCGCGGCGATGATGGTTTCGGCATCCATGCCGAGATCAGCCAGGATGCTGGCTACCGCTACCGGATGGGTGATGTAGGGTTCGCCGCTCTTGCGAGTCTGGCCCTTGTGCGCGCGCGCGCCGAGTTCATAAGCACGGCGCACGTTCTTGACCTGCTCGGGTGGCATATACGCGGCCAGCCGCAACTCGAGCGCGTGCAGATCGACCGACGCTGCGCTCGCAATCGGCGCCTGAGCAGTCAGGGCCGCGTCCATTTTCATCCCGGCCTGAGCCGACCTCTCAGCCCGTTCCGGCGCGACCTCTGCTGCGCAACCGGCGCGAAATTCAATGGCGCGGCCGGCCCGCAAACGATGCGCAGTCGTCGGACCTCGCCGCAGAATCGGGCACGTGCGTCCCGGCCACACCGGGCCGCGACAGCTCGATCCGCCGCAGGCGGGCAATCAAAGGTCGTCGCCGGCCTTGAGATCATCGTCGACCTCCGCCGCAGCCCATTCGAGCGCCTCGCGCTCGGCCTTCTCGCGTTCCTGCCGTTCGATTTCGTCGATCAGGTTCTGGTCGACTTTGCGATCGGCAATTTCGCGCAACGCGATGACAGTCGGTTTATCATTGCTGGGGTCGACCGCAGCGTCCGCACCTTTGGCCAGCTGGCGCGCGCGCTTGGTTGCCATCAACACCAATTCGAAGCGGTTATCGACCACTTGCAAACAATCCTCTACCGTAATGCGTGCCATCCGACTCTCCGAAAAGTAAAATCAAAAGCAATTCAAAATCTTAGCATGCAAGCATTGTAGCTGTGGGCGTTTGCGCCGCGCAATCGGTCGAAGCGGCCCGGCGATGGCGCGCCACCACTCGTTTGCAGGGAACCGGCTTGTCCGCGCCCGGATCTCCGCTCTCGATCCATACCATTCATGAACGACGCAGCGGACGCGTCACGGGAACGCCGCACATGTTGCGCACTTCTTTCAGACTCGGTCTCCTGCGTGTAGCGCCGGTCGCTCTGATCGTGACTCTGGCCGGCTGCGCCATCGCCCAGCCTCGCACCGATGACCCTTTAGAGCATTTCAACCGAAAGGTCTACCGGTTCAATGATGCGCTGGACAAGACCGTGATCCGACCGGTCGCGGCCGGTTATCGCGCGATCACATCGTCGAACTTTCGTCGTCTGATCTCCAATTTCTTTGCCAACGTCAAGTTGCCAATCACGATCGCAAACGATGTATTGCAGGGCAGTCCGGGCGACGCATTGCGCAATACCGGACGTCTGGTCATCAACACGACTGTCGGAATCGCCGGGTTTTTCGACCCGGCCAGCGAGATGCGGCTGCCTCCCGAAGAAACCGATTTCGGCGTGACGCTGGCCAGATGGGGCGTCCCCGAGGGACCCTATCTGGTGCTGCCTTTCATCGGATCAACCACGGGACGCGACGTGTTCCGGATTCCGGTCGACAGCTATCTGTTCGACCCCTTGACCTGGTATGCGCGCAATCGCGACTTTCGCTATCAGGCCCAGTATCTCCCGAATTACTTCTACCTGGTCACGCTGCGGGCGCGCGGCATCGAGGCGGAAAATCTGCTCGAAGGTGTCTACGATCCCTATGTGTTCTATCGCGATGCGTATCGGCAACGCCGGCTCTACAAGATCTATGACGGTCAGCCACCGACGGCGATCATTGAACAAATGGAAGGCACCAACGACGTCGACGTGGACAAGCTGCTCGAGGAACAGGAACATTATGAGCGCAAACACAACGGCCCGCCAGACCATAAAAAACCCGCAAAACACGGCGCACGCGGACCGTGACGCCCATTTCGGAAGGTTCCCTGGTCTCGCGTCGCGCCCAACGGCGATACTCAGTCGCGCTCCGTCGACACGGATACGGTGATCCCGCCGTCATCGCCAACCCCAAGGACGATATCGATCGGCTGACAGCAAACCGCGCAATCCTCGATGTAGCGCTGCGATCCGGCCGATCCATCCGCGCTGATTTCGAACGTCTCGCCGCACCAGGGGCAGCTGACACTTGCAAATTGGAGCATTGCCGTTCTCTGATGGGTCATGCCGGCAGGAAAAGGCCGATCAGGTCGTTGAGGAATCGTTGTCCGAGTGCCGTCGGCTGCAGACGATCGAATTTTTCATGCAGCCATCCTCTTGCGCAGGCGTCGGCCAATGGCGCGGCGATGGTCGACAATGGCAATCCCGTACGTTGCGTGAAATCGGCAAGCGACACACCACGCCCAAGTCGCAACGCGTTGAGCATGAACTCGAATGGCAACTGGTCGGCGGCAACCGCAGCGCAGTTGCCGAAATCGGCGCGGCGCGCGGCACGCGCGAGATAGCCGCGCGGCAATTTGACCTTGGTCGTGCGGAAAATCGCAGCGCGCGCGGTATCGCTGATCTTGCCATGAGCACCCGCGCCGACGCCGAGATAATCGCCGAATGTCCAGTAATTGACATTGTGCAGGCACTCGCGC
>JBAVZT010000475.1:0-7081 GCA_049588955.1 Rhodanobacteraceae bacterium
CGCGCTGATCGATGCGGTCAGCAGGGAGTTCGGCGCGGTTTCGATCCTGGTCAACAATGCCGGCATCACGCGCGATCAACTGCTGATGCGCATGAGAGACGAGGACTGGCAGCAGGTCCTCGACACCAACCTGGGTTCGGTGTATCGAACCTCCAAAGCGGTCCTGCGCGGCATGATGAAGGCGCGCAAGGGGCGCATCGTCAATATTGCCTCAGTGATCGGACTGACCGGAAATCCTG
The DNA here is from genome assembly GCA_049588955.1 of Rhodanobacteraceae bacterium. Taxonomy (GTDB): domain Bacteria; phylum Pseudomonadota; class Gammaproteobacteria; order Xanthomonadales; family Rhodanobacteraceae; genus Dokdonella_A. The sequence continues at coordinate 240 of JBAVZT010000475.1, forward strand.
GGCAGACCAATTATGCCGCCGCCAAAGCCGGCATCATTGCATTTTCCAAATCACTTGCACGCGAAATCGGCTCGCGCGGCATCACGGTCAACGTGGTCGCTCCGGGATTCATGGACACCGACATGACGCGCACGCTCGGCGATGAGCAAAAACGCAGGTTGCTCGACCAGATTGCGTTGGGCAGACTCGGGAACCCAAGCGATGTGGCTTATGCAGTCAGGTTTCTGGTCTCGCCCGCTGCGGCATACGTCACGGGCGAAACAATCCATGTCAACGGCGGGATGTACATGGCATAGCACGTATAATCAACGTGATGCGCCGCATAGCTCATATCTTGTCGCGCCGCGTATCGGGAGAGCTGCATCGCCCTGGACGCTGGCGAGGCTGGTAGCGTTCCACTACAATGCGCCGGCTCACGCGCCGGGGACACTATTGCCTGCGTATGGTACGACGCAGGCCGGCGCACAGAATTCCACCGTGAGGACATCGAACAATGAGTACTATCGAAGAACGCGTGAAAAAAATCGTCGTCGAGCAACTGGGGGTGAAAGAGGACGAGGTAACGCCAAACGCGTCGTTCGTGGACGATCTGGGCGCCGACTCGCTCGACACCGTCGAGTTGGTCATGGCGCTCGAAGAGGAATTCGAGTGCGAAATCCCGGACGAGGAAGCCGAGAAGATTACGACCGTCCAGCAAGCGGTCGACTATGTCAAGGCGCATGTAAAAGCCTGACCGATCGACGGGTGCGACGAGCATGGAGCTGCGCCCGCGAGGCGCAGCTTTCGTTTTCGGCAACGCAAATCAGCACCGGCGCACTCTGCGCCGGCCGCGATACGGCAAGGACATATTGATGAGCAAACGGCGCGTAGTGGTCACCGGACTCGGCATGGTCAGCCCCGTCGGCAATGATGTGACCACAGCCTGGCGCAACATCACCGCCGGCAAAAGCGGCATCGGTCCGATCAGCCATTTCGACACCGGCGCCTTTCCGACCCGCATTGCCGGCGAGGTACGTGATTTCGATCCGACAACCTACGTTGCGGCGAAGGACGTCAAGAAGATGGACCCGTTCATCCACTACGGCATCGCCGCCTCGGTGCAGGCGCTGACCGATGCGGGCATGCACGCCCACGAACACGACGAGGAACGAATCGGTGTTGCGGTCGGCGCCGGCATCGGTGGCATCTCGACCATCGAGCGCACCGCGATTACCTATCATGAGGATGGCCCGCGCAAGATCTCGCCGTTCTTCGTGCCCAGCTCGATCATCAACATGGCGGCCGGCAATCTGTCGATCATGCTGGGGCTCAAGGGGCCCAATATCGCCTGCGTGACAGCGTGCACGACCGCGACGCACAACCTCGGCCTGGCAATGCGCATGATCCAATATGGTGATGCCGACGTGATGGTTGCCGGAGGAACCGAATTCGCCACTACGCCGACCGCGGTCGGCGGGTTCTGTTCGGCGCGCGCGATGTCCACACGCAACGACGAACCGGCCAAGGCGAGCCGCCCCTGGGATCGGGACCGGGACGGTTTCGTATTGTCCGATGGCGCCGGCGTACTCGTGATCGAGGAATATGAGCACGCCAGGAAGCGCGACGCCCGTATCTACTGCGAACTTTGCGGCTTCGGCATGAGCGGGGACGCCTACCATATGACTTCGCCGCCCGAGAGTGGTGACGGGGCCCGCCGCTCGATGCAGGCCGCGCTGCGGGACGGCAGCATCGACCCGCCCACTGTCGGCTATATCAACGCGCATGCGACTGCGACCGGTGTCGGCGACATCGCGGAAGTCAATGCAATCAAGACCTGCTTTGGCGATCACGCACGCGAACTGATGGTCAGCTCGACCAAGTCGATGACCGGTCATCTCCTGGGTGCGGCCGGCGGCATCGAGGCGATTTTCACCATCCTGGCGATGCGCGATGAAGTCATTCCGCCAACCATCAATCTCGATCACGCCGGCGAGGGTTGCGATCTCGATTTCGTCCCGCATACAGCGCGTCAGCACAAGGTCGATGTGGCCCTTTCCAATTCGTTCGGATTCGGCGGCACCAACGGCACGCTGGCGTTCCGCCGGATGTGATCAGTGCGCATCGCGGCGCTCCATCAACGCGGAGCCGCGGGCGGGGCCTGGCTGGTGCTGATCGTCCTCGTGGGCGGCATCCTCGCGCTTGCTCTGGTGTGGAATGATTATCGCCGGTTCACAAGGACGCCACTCACGGTCGCCGGCACCCATGCCAGCATCGACGTCGCGCGTGGTACGGCGTTCAAGGATATCGTGCGCCTCCTGCGCAGCGACGGCACCACCAGGGCGACGCCCCTTTACTGGCGCCTGCTTGCCGAGCAGATGGGAGTGACCGGCCGTCTGCATGCCGGCGAATACGCGTTGCCCCAAGGCATCACCCCGCGCGAGCTCTTGCAGCGCATGGCGGCCGGCGACGTACTCCAGCACCGCTTCACGATTGTCGATGGATGGACGTTCAGGGAGCTGCGTGCCGCACTGGCTGCCGAGGCGGGCATCGTGCAGACGCTCCCGGGCTTGTCGGATCAGGCGATCGCCGCGCGTCTGGACATCGCCGATGGCAAGCCCGAAGGCTGGTTTCTGCCCGAGACCTATGCATTCGTCAAAGGCGAATCGGATATGGACGTCTTGCGGAGGGCCCACGCGGCGATGCGGAAATTGCTCGGCGCAGCGTGGCCTGCGCGCGCCCCCGACCTGCCTCTCGAGTCGCCTTATCAGGCTTTGATTCTCGCCTCGATCGTCGAAAAGGAAACGGCGCGCGCGGACGAGCGAGCGCAGATTGCAGGCGTGTTCGTACGTCGGCTCCAGCGAGGCATGCTGCTGCAGACCGATCCAACGGTGATTTACGGGCTCGGCGACAGCTACGACGGCAATTTGCGCAAGCGCGACCTGCAAAACGACACGCCCTTCAATACCTATACGCGCGCCGGGCTTCCACCGACTCCGGTTGCGTTGCCGGGCAAGGCCGCGATTGCAGCGACATTGCATCCGGCTGCCGGCGATGCGCTCTACTTCGTTGCTCGCGGTGACGGCAGTCATGAGTTTTCCGCGACGCTCGAGGCGCACAATCGGGCGGTGAGCAAGTTCCAGTTGCATCAGCGGCGATGAACGCACGATTGATCACGCTCGAAGGTGGCGAAGGTGCCGGCAAAAGCACCGTGCTGGCTGGTGTGTACGAGCACCTGCAAAAACGCGGCATCGATGTGTTGATCACACGGGAACCGGGAGGAACCCGGCTGGGTGAGGCCGTGCGTTGCCTCGTGCTCGATCCGGAGCAGGGCGATCTTTGTGCCGAGTCCGAATTGCTGCTGATGTTCGCCGCACGCGCACAATTGGTGCGTGAGGTCATTTGTCCCGCTCTGTCGAGCGGTGTCTGGGTGCTGGCGGATCGCTACATCGACGCGAGCTACGCGTATCAGGGAGGTGGCCGCGGTCAACCGGCCGAACGCATCAGCGAACTCGAACGCTGGGCTGCGGTCGGGATCAAGCCGGACTTGACCGTGTTACTCGACCTGCCGGTTCCTGTCGGCCGTCGACGCGTGCTGCAGAGGAATACCCAAGGCGACCCCGCAGGGCCGGATCGGGATCGAATCGAGCGCGAAAACGATGCGTTCTTCGATCGCGTACGCGCCGTGTACACGGCACGCGCGCGCGCGGAACCCGAACGCTTTCGAGTGATCGATGCCTCGCGTTCCCCTGATCGTGTCCTGGCTGATGCGTCAAGCGCCGTCGATGAACTGATCGTGCGATGCGAGACGCGACCGTGAATCCGGCTCCCTGGCTCGATGCCCCGTGGCGGCGCCTGTCGGCGGCGCTGGATGCCGATCGCCTGCCCCATGCGCTGCTGATCACCGGGGCGGATGGACTTGGCAAGCGCACCTTGGCCAATGCATTGATCAATGCCGCATTGTGCGAATCGCGCAGCGCTGACGGTCGTGCCTGCGGCAGGTGTCGCAGTTGCAAGCTGCTTGCGGCCGGTACTCATCCGGACCGCATGCTGGTCACGTTCGAACTGCGTGACGACGGGAAGCCGCGTGTCGAATTGACGGTCGAGCAGATTCGCCGACTGGCGCAGCGTCTCGCGCTGGCCAGTCAGTTCGGCGGTTTGCAACTTGCGCTGATCGATCCGGCCGACGCGATGAATGCGAATGCCGCGAATGCCTTGCTCAAGACGCTGGAAGAGCCGAACCCGGGTACGAGAATCGTGTTGGTCAGCGAGCGTCCATCGCGATTGCCGGCGACGATACGCAGCCGCTGCCAACGTGAGGAGCTTGGCGTCCCCGCGCGAGAATCGGCGCAATCGTGGCTTGAACGGCAGCACGTCGACGCCACTCTGGCCACTCGAGCCCTGGATGCAAGTCTCGGTAACCCGGGACTGGCGTTGGCGTGGGCACGCGACGGGATCGTCGGATTGCGCGCGGATTGCGCGCGTGATCTTGACGACCTCGCGGCGGGCCGGGTCAATCCATCCGCGTTGGCCGAAACCTGGGCCGGTGATCGAGTGCACGAACGCCTGTGGTTCTCGGGGGTGCTGGCGCGCGACGCGGCGCGTCGGGTGGCGAGCGGGCAAGGCGCCTTGCCGAACTTGACCGCAGGCATGCAAATGTCGAAGCTCTCAATCTGGTTCGATCAGGCCAACCGCATCCGCTCGCTGCTCGACACACCTTTGCGTACGGAGCTGTTGCTGTTCGATCTGTTGCGTTCGTGGCCGCTATCGACGCGTGGTGGCGAGCGTGACCGGCAATGGCCCGCCAATCGCGCGTGAGGCGATAGTCAAAATGACGATATCGGCGATGAACAACACAACGCGGCAAGGCATTCTTTCACTCACGATCAAGGACAAGGGCGCGCTGTTCAACGCCTACATGGCCTTCGTCAAGGGGGGCGGGCTGTTTGTTCCAACCGCCAAGACGTACAACCTGGGCGACGAAGTGTTCATCCTGCTGGCCCTGATGGACGAAACCGATCGCATACCCGTTGCCGGCAAGGTCATCTGGATAACACCGCCCGGTGCACAGGGCAATCGGGTCGCCGGTATCGGTGTGCAATTCAACGACTCGGCCGACGGGGAGGCCGCACGTACGCGCATAGAATCGATACTCGCGGGTATCCTCAATCAGGAGCGTCCCACCCACACCATGTGATCTTGCGGCGCGCCTGGCCCCCCGCCAGGATCACTCAGAGAATTGCGAGCACGGCTTCCGGCGGGCGACCGAGGGCCGCCTTTCCATTGGCAAGAACGATCGGACGCTGGATCAGGCGCGGATGTGCGGCCAGTGCCGCCAGCAGTGCCTTGCGCGAAAGCGTCCTGTCGCGCAACCCAAGTTCGGCATATTCGCGTTCATTGGATCGCACCAGCTTGCGAGCGTCGCCGATCAAACCGGCGATTCGATCCAGATCCCGCTCCCGCGCCGCGGGAGGGGTCGCCAGATAATCGACAATGCGCGGCTCGATCCCGTGCTGTTTGAGCAATGCCAGGGTTTCGCGCGACTTCGAGCAGCGCGGGTTGTGCCAGATGACCACTTCGCCCATGCCGGACCTCTCGTAATCACAACGGTTTGACCATCGCCCATCCGGTCCAGGTGCGAGGATTCCCCGCTCGTTTCCTGCAGTACGTCCGGGCGTCTCGAAAGGCAGCGAGCCATGCTCGCCTGCCCGTGCCCTGCTAGAATACGCCCGCCTCCATGGTGATGTCGGGACTGACGATGCGACTCGGATGTGAAACGCGACATCCTTCCCGTCACTTGACCGTCGCCGCAGCGAGAATGTATCAGGGTCATATCGAACGGGAGTGAGGACGATGAAGGTCTATATGTTGGCTGCATTGCTGATACTCGGTGGCGTCAGCGTGACGGGCCAGGCGCTCGCATCGGGCAAGAAGCCGGTCGTCGGTGTCGCTGAGTTCAAGAACGAATCGGCCGCCGGCTGGTGGCGTGGCGGGGTCGGTTGGGAGCTCTCGGGCATGTTGTCCAACGAGCTGTCCAATACCGGCGACTTTCGGGTGGTCGAACGTGCAAAACTGCAGAACGTGCTCGAAGAGCAGAATCTGGCCGCGTCCGGACGTGTGCGTTCCGGAACGGGCGCCCGGATGGGGCAGGTAACCGGTGCGGATTTTCTGGTATTCGGGACCGTGACCTCGTATGAGGAAAACACCGCAAGTACCGGCGGCGGTTTGAGTTTTCGCGGTATTTCGATAGGCGGCAAGAAGTCCGAGGCTTATCTGGCGGTAGACGTGCGCGTGGTCAATGCGAGCACCGGAGAAGTCGATTTTTCCCGCACCATCGAAGGACGCAGCTCTGGTGGCGGCGTGAGTCTGGGTCTGTATCGCGGCGGCTTCGGCGGAAACCTGTCGCAGGAAAAAAACACACCGGCCGGCAAGGCCATTCGCGCCGCCCTGGTCGAGATCACCGATTATCTGTCCTGTGCCATGGTCGAGAAGAACGGCTGCATGGCGAAGTACGACGCAAGGGAGCGCAAACGCCGCGCGAGCGATCGTAAAGCGTTGGACCTCGATTGAACTCGACCAGGCCGAAGGGTAATTCGTCGACATTCGCCCAACGTTCCCTCTGCGAATCAATCGATGATTTGGTTGATTTTGTCAGGGGGATGCATCATCGCGTGGTAATGACAGGCAGCTGACAAGTCTTTCGACGCACGTCAATTGCGCGGTGACTTCGGTCCCCGTCGGCGATTGGCATTGGACCGCGGCGGGCGGCCCGGTTCGTGGCCGCGGACGTCACGACCCGCGTTTCCGGGAGGAGAGTCGGCGCGGTTGCCGTGGTTGTCCGGCAACGTGTTTCCACGGTTCGCGCC
>JBAVZT010000476.1:0-5368 GCA_049588955.1 Rhodanobacteraceae bacterium
GGCCACGGCCGCGCGCGCGCCACCGGTCGCATTGGACGGCAGCGAGATCGCGCGGCCAACCGACAGGCATTCGACCAGCATGCGCCAGCCGTGGCCGGCCATCTGCGGACCACCGATCAATTGGGACAGCGGCACGAACATGTCCTTGCCGCGCAACGGCCCGTTCTGGAACGGAATGCTGAGCGGCAGATGGCGCCGACCGATCTCGAGCCCGGGCGTATCGCGCGGAATCAGCGCGAGTGTGATGCCGACATCTTCGGTATCGCCGATCAGATGATCCGGATCGTACAAGCGGAATGCGAGACCGATGACGCTCGCCACGGGCGCCAGCGTGATGTAGCGCTTGTCGAACGTGAGGCGCAGGCCGAGCACGTTGGCGCCCTGCCACTCGCCCTTGCAGACGATGCCGATGTCGGGGATCGAGGTCGCGTCCGAGCCGGCGTACGGGCCGGTCAGTGCAAAGCACGGTATCTCGCGGCCGTCGGCCAGACGCGGCAGCCAGAAGTCCTTCTGCTCGTCGCTGCCGTAATGCAGCAGCAGCTCGGCCGGCCCGAGCGAATTCGGCACGGCCACGGTCGAGGCCACCGTGGCCGAAATGCTCGCGAGTTTCTGCAGCACCGCCGAATGCGCGAGCGCGGAGAACCCCAGGCCACCGTAGTTCTCCGGAATGATCATGCCGAAGAATTTTTCGCGCTTGAGGAACTCCCAGATTTCGGGCGTCAGATCGGCCAGCTCGTAGCCGATCTGCCAGTCGTCGATCAGATGGCAGACCGCCTCGACCGGGCCGTCGAGGAACGCCTGCTCGGCGACCGAAAGTTCCGGTACCGGCTGCCCGAGCAGTTGCGACCAGTCGGGTTTTCCGGAGAAAAGTTCGCCCTCGAAGCCGACCGTACCGGCTTCCAGCGCGATCTGCTCGGTCGGCGACAGTTGCGGCGCGATTTTCCGGTAGGTCCGGAGCAGCGGTGCGGATAACCGCCGGCGGCGGAACGGGTACGCGTTCAGCGGCAATGCGATGGCGAGGAAACCCAGCAGGGTAACTATGGTTGCGACCCAGTGCGGACCGATCAGCCATCCGCAGGCGAGGATCCCCAGGACGGTGGCTATCGACCATGGGCGCAGCCCGACACGCAGATAAGCGCAAACAAGGGACACCAGCAGCGCGACGATCAGCGGAACGATCCACATGATGACGAAACTCCTCGGTATGCCAGGCCGCAGCGTCGCACACCACGCCGTCCTTGCAAAGCCGTCCGGCGGCCGCTAACGTCCCGAATCCGGGCATTCGGACCGGTCGCGCCGAGGAAATCATGGCGAGTACGCTCGAGACACTCAACCGCTGGGTCGAAGAGGTCGCCCGCCTGACACGCCCGGACCGCATCCACTGGTGCGACGGCTCGGATGCCGAAAGCCGGGATCTGACCGATCTCATGCTGGCCAACGGCGATCTGATCGCGCTCAATCCCGAAACGCATCCACGCTGCTTTCTGCATCGTTCCGACCCGAACGACGTGGCGCGCGTGGAGAAAGTCACGCTGGTCTGCACCCGCAACGAGGAAGACGCCGGACCGAACAATCACTGGATGGACCCGGCCGCCGCGCACGCGAAGATCGACGCCTTGTTCGACGGCTGCATGCAGGGGCGCACGCTGTATGTGATTCCGTATTGCATGGGCCCGATCGGCTCGCCGATTTCGCGTTGCGGCGTCGAAATCACCGACAGTCCGTACGTGGTTGCCAACATGCGCATCATGACGCGCATGGGCGCCGCTGCGCTTGCGCGGATCGAGCGCGAGGGCCACTTCGTGCGCGGCCTGCACTCGACCGGTGAGCTCGACCCCGAACGCCGTTTCATCATGCATTTTCCCGAGGAACTCACGATCAAGTCGTACGGGTCCGGCTACGGCGGCAACGCCTTGCTCGGCAAGAAATGCCACGCGCTGCGCATCGCCTCGTGGCAGGCCAGGAGCGAGGGGTGGCTGGCCGAACACATGCTCATCGTCGGCGTCGAAAACCCCGCGGGCGAAACGCATTACATCGCTGCGGCATTTCCGTCGGCCTGCGGCAAGACCAATCTCGCGATGCTGATTCCGCCGGAGCGTTACCGCAAGGCCGGCTGGAAAATGTGGACGGTCGGCGACGACATCTGCTGGATGACCCCGGGTCCGGACGGCCGCCTGTGGGCGATCAATCCGGAGGCGGGTTATTTCGGCGTCGCGCCCGGAACCAGCCGCAAGACCAACCCGAACGCGCTTGCCACGATCCAGCACGATACGATTTTCACCAATGTCGGCGTCACCGCCGACAACCAGCCGTGGTGGGAGGGCCTGCCCGAGGGCACGCCGGCCAAGGACTGGCAGGGACGCGATCATGACCCGGCGAGAGGCCCCGCTGCGCATCCGAATTCGCGCTTTACCGTATCGGCACGCCAATGCCCGAGTTACTCGCCGCATGCCGAGGATGCCGAGGGCGTGCCGATATCGGCAATCGTATTCGGTGGCCGTCGCGCCAACCTGCTGCCGCTCGTGTTCGAGGCGCGCGACTGGACCCACGGAGTCCTGATCGGCGCCTCGATGGGATCGGAAACGACCGCCGCGGCCACCGGCAAGGTCGGCGTGCTGCGGCGCGATTCGATGGCGATGAAACCCTTCTGCGGTTACAACTGCGGCGACTACTTCGCGCACTGGCTGTCGTTCGACCAACCCGGCGCGAAGCTGCCGAAGATCTTCCATGTCAACTGGTTCCGCAAGGGCGCCGACGGCAAGTTCCTGTGGCCCGGATTCGGCGAAAACCTGCGTGTGCTCGAATGGATCATCGGCCGCTGCAACGGTGCAGCGAAAGCACGTGAAACCCCGATCGGGCACTTGCCGGCTGACGGGCAACTCGATATTGACGGTCTTGATTTGTCTGCCGCAACGATGGACACGCTGTTCGAGGTTTCCCGCGACGACTGGCGGGAAGAACTCGCCGCGATCGGCGACTACCTCGGCACCTTTGGTGCGCGCATGCCCGCGAAGCTCACGTCCGAACAGCGGCGCGTCGCCAGCGCGCTCGAAGCGAGCGCCACGCCAACGGCGAAAGTGGCGATCGGTTCGCGTTGAGGGGACGCCTGTGCGACATCACGCACGCGGCACGTTCGAAGTCGACTTGCAACCGCTGGTTTCCCATGCGGCCACGCCCGAATCGGGCATTGCCCGGATGTCGATAGACAAGCAGTTCCGCGGCGATCTCGACGCCGCGAGCAAGGGCGAAATGCTCAGCGCAGGCGCGCCCAGGTCCGGCTCGGCCGGCTACGTCGCGATCGAACACGTACAAGGTACGCTCGATGGGCGCAACGGCGGTTTCGCATTGCAGCACAGCGGCACCCTGCGAAATGGGGATGCGCGACTGGCGGTCAACGTCGTTCCCGGATCCGGCACGGGCGAACTTGAGGGCATCGCCGGCTCGATGGCGATCGTCATCGCCGATGGAAAGCACTCCTACGATCTCGAATATTCGCTCGGCGACGAGGCCTGATCGCCGGACGGCATTGACAGGCGCAGTCATGTCGTTCGGAACGATCGCTAAACCCTGCGCCGGCTCGTTGCATCCAAACCGGCAAGATGAGTGCCGCCTGCCCCGCCATGCCGCTGCCCCTGGCCGATCCGCAACCGAGCGCAACCGCTGACACGGTTCTGGTTCGGCGTGCGGTCGACGGCGACGCACGCGCGTTCGAAACCCTGTATCGGCGTCACGTCGCACACGTACGCGGCGCGATCTGGCGGCTTGCGGGAATGAACGAGGCGCGCGCCGACGAGCTGACCCAGGAAGCGTTTGTGTGTGCGTGGCAAAAGCTGGCGAGCTTTCGTTTCGAGAGCGCGTTCGGCACCTGGCTGCATCGCCTGGCCGTAAATGTCGCGCTGATGGAGTTGCGCAGCCGGACGCCGGAATCCGCGACATCGGACATCGAGCCCGATGCCGTGTCCGCACCGGTACGGCCGTACTGCGCAGGCGAGCGCGCCGATCTCGAACGCGCCGTCGCACGTCTGCCGCCGCGCGCACGCGCGGTGCTGGTGCTGCACGACATCGAAGGCTGGAAACACACCGAGATCTCGCGCGAACTCCGCATGGCGGTCGGCTCGTCGAAAGCGCAACTGCATCGTGCGCGCGGACTATTGCAACGCATGCTCGGAGACCCGTCATGAGCGAATTCGAAATCCGTCGACGCCTGCGTGAACTGGGTGGCGATCGCAGGCCGGAGAGCGACCTGTGGCCGGGAATCGCGGCGCGCATAGCCGGCACGGTTCCCGCCGGGTCGACCCGACCGGCGCGTGGCTTCGTGTTCGCGATGACGGCGGGCATTGCGATGGCAATTGGCGCAGGTCTCATCGGCTTCGCATTGCATCGCATGGATGCGCCGCCGCGGGCATCGACGCTTGGACAATCCCGGCCGGAACGTCGACCCAGCGCGCCCGATCAACAACGCTCGCTGGCTCGCATCGCGGGTACCGATCCGCGGCTGGCAGGCGCCGCCGTGGTCCTCGATGCCGCGCACGCGGAACTCGAGCAGGCACTCGAACAACAACCCGACGCGGTGTTTCTGGTCGGGTTGCTCAACCGCAACAACGAGCAGCGCATGAAGCTTGCGCGGCTCGCCATGAAAGCTGGATAGCCCCGGAGCAAATCATGAAAACTATGACCTTCAATGCATTGGTCCTGGCGTTGATATTCGGTGGAGCCGCTCATGCGGCCCAGTCGATCGACCAGACGCGACCCGTGGAAGCCAACGCGCACATCGATATCTCCAACATCAAGGGATCGCTGACCGTCAGCGGCTGGAACAAGGACGAGGTGCATGTCACCGGAACGCTCGGCGAAGGCGCCAAGGGTCTCAAGATCGACGGCGATCGCGGTCATCTGACGATCAAGGTCGAACCACCGGACGACCACGGCTGGTTCAGCTGGGGCGCCGACTCGCACATGGGCAACACCGTACTCGAGGTCAGCGTACCCCACACGGCTCAGCTCAAACTCGAAACGGTCAGCGCCGATGTCGCAGTTTCCGGTGTCGACGGACAGATGCTGGATGCCAACACGGTCAGCGGAAAGCTGCGCATCGACAGTTCCGTCAAGCAGATCGAGGCCGAGAGTGTGAGTGGAGACATGGATGTTTCCGGCGGCGTTGAGCACGCGCATCTTCAGACCGTGTCCGGAGACATTCGCGCGCATAAACTCGGTGGAGAGGTTCATTTCGAGACCGTGTCGGGCAATGTGGACGCCCAGACCCTGGGCTACAGCAAACTCGATGTCGGCACGGTGTCCGGTGACGTCACGCTGAGCGGCGCACCATCCGCAGGTGCGCGCATCGGGATCGAAACCATGAGTGGCGATG
>JBAVZT010000477.1:0-2710 GCA_049588955.1 Rhodanobacteraceae bacterium
CACTACCACGGTGGGCTCAAGCCCACCCTATCTGGAATCCGATGATGAGCAAGATACTGATCGTCGCCGAACACCTGGACGGCAAGCTCAATGCGAGCACCGCCAAATGCGTCACCTGCGCGCGCGAAATCAAACCCGAGGCGATCGCCGTGCTGGTACTCGCGGCCGACGCTGCCAAGGTCGCCGCCGAAGCCGCGAACATCGATGGCGTCTCGAAGGTACTGACCATCGAGCGCGAAGACAATGCGCACGCACTTGCGGCTGTTGATGCGCCCCAGGTGGCCGCGGCGGCGAAACACGGCTATACGCATGTATTCGGCCCGTCGACCACCTTCGGCAAGGATCTGATGCCGCGCGTGGCAGCGCTGCTCGGGGTCGCCCAGGTTTCCGACATCATGGCGGTCGAAGGCGCGCACACCTTCAAGCGGCCTATCTATGCCGGCAACGCGATCGTCACGGTCGAGGCGCCGGCGGACGAGACGCTGGTCGCGACGGTGCGCACCGCTTCGTACGCTGCGGCCGACACCGGCTCGGAAGCCGCGCCGATCGAAAGCGTGAGCGTCGATGTCGAGCTGCCGAAGCACACTCGCTTCGTCGAGCTCAAGCAGGGCAAGAGCGATCGCCCGGACCTGCAAAGCGCCGCGCGCGTCGTCTCCGGCGGCCGCGCGCTCGGCTCGTCCGACAACTTCAAGATCATCTACGATCTCGCCGACAAGCTCGGCGCAGCAGTCGGTGCCTCGCGCGCCGCGGTCGATGCGGGCTACGTGCCGAACGAATTGCAGGTCGGCCAGACCGGCAAGATCATCGCACCCGAACTCTACATGGCGATCGGCATCAGCGGCGCGATCCAGCACCTGACCGGCATCAAGGACGCCGGCACCATCGTCGCGATCAACAAGGATGCCGAAGCGCCGATCTTCGAGGTCGCCGATTTCGGCCTGGTGGGCGACTTGTTCAAGATCGTGCCGGAGCTCGAGCAGGCGATCTGACTTCCGCTCGCCTTCCCGAATATCCGGGCGTAATGGCCCGGGCAGGACCATTTGCTCAGGCCAGCACCTCGACGACATCGCCGATGCGCAGCGTTCCGCCGCCGCGCGCAATCAGGTTCTGGCCGAAACTGACGCCGCGCTCGCCGCGACGATAGGTCGTCAATGTGCGCAGCGGTTCGCCCTCCGGATCGAATGCACCACGCTCGAAATCGACCGTGGTCAGCACGCAGCGGATGCATGGCTTGACGACATCGAACGCGATCTTGCCGATGCGGATGCGTTTCCAGCCGTCTTCCGCATGCGGCTCGCAGTCGGCGACGACCAGATTCGGTCGAAAGCGCAACATCGAAATCGGTTGCGCGAGCCTGTGGTTGAGCTGATCGAGCGCGGCCTGCGAGATCAGGAGCAGCGGAAAACCGTCGGCAAAACTCACCTCGTCGCCAACTTGCGCATGGTCTGGATCGACATCGCGCCGGCATCCGGCATCCATATGCACGAGCCGGCAGGCGCGATCGAGAAGGCGGCTGATCCACGCATCGGCCGCGGGATCGGCAGGCAATGCATCCACCCGATCATTCCACACGGTCACGGCAATGCGCGTCGCATCGATCGGCGGTGCGTGCAGATGAAGCCGCGGCATGTCGGGAGCGCTCAAATCGAGTGCGCCGGCGCCGGCCGGCTGTGCGCGAATCAGGGTCAGCCCGGGGATTTCGCGCGCGGTCAGGAAGCGCGACTCGTCGTCGACCACCATCCAGCGCCGATCGTTGTCGAGACCGCGCGGGCCGACCCGCGCCTGATCGAGCGCAAGCGGCGCACCGGACTTGAGCGGATAGATATGTAGGCTGGCGAGCGCGGCCGGCATCGGCGCAGTAGAACTGCGCGCGCAGTCGGCGTCAACGACGAGCAAGGCGGCGAAGGCCGCGCGTGAGGCGGCGCAAGCTATGATCGGAATTAAACGGAGGTCATATGGCACTGCATACCGAAACCCCGTACCTGCGTGTAGCGAGCGAGATCGGCGCCGGACGCGAGCTGTGGGCGAAAATGGAATCGCTGCAACCGGCGGGTTCGTTCAAGCTGCGTGGTATCGGCGCGCTGTGCGAGGAGGAAGTCGCACGCGGCGCGCGACGCCTGGTGTCATCGAGCGGCGGCAACGCCGGCTATGCGACGGCCTGGGCCGGGCGCGCGCTCGGCGTGCCGGTTACCGTGGTCGTGCCCGAAAGCACGGCTGACGGTGTACGCGCGAGAATCGCGTCACTCGGCGCCGAGGTGCATGTTCACGGCAGCGGCTGGGAACTCGCGCATGCCGAAGCACAACGAATCGCCCGGCAAACCGATGGGGCGCTGATCCATCCGTTCGATCACCCGACGCTGTGGCGCGGTCACGCGACGATGATCGAGGAAATCTCGCGACAGGGGCCGCAGCCCGATGCCATGGTTGTCTCGGTCGGCGGCGGCGGTCTCATGCTCGGTGTGATCGAGGGACTCGCTCGCGTCGGCTGGTCCGAGGTGCCGGTAGTCGCGGTGGAAACCGGAGGCGCCGCATCGCTTGCGGCGGCCATCGCGGCGGGACACCCGGTGACGCTCGATCGCATCGACACGATCGCTTTGACGCTCGGCGCGCCTCGCGTGGCCAACGCGGCGCTCGAAGCCTGTCGGAAACATGTCGTGCGCAGCGTCGTGGTCAGCGATGCCGAAGCGGTCCGCGCCTGTCTGCGTTTTAC
>JBAVZT010000478.1:0-2171 GCA_049588955.1 Rhodanobacteraceae bacterium
CTGGCGCGCTGGCCGCATCCGGAGCGCGGAGCGGTCTCGCCGACCGCCTTCATCCGGCTGGCCGAGGAAACCTCGTTGATCCTGCCGATCGGCGACTACGTGCTCGGCAAGGTGTGCGACGCATTGATTGCGCTGCGTCAGCGCGAGTCGGCCGCGTCGCCGTTCGTCGCGCTCAACGTGTCGGCGCGCCAGATCGGCGACGCCGAGTGGTTCGATCGCCTGCTCGCGCATCTGGCCGAACGTGATCTGCCGGCGGCTTCGCTCAAGATCGAGATCACCGAGAGCCTGCTGCCGGACCGCGTCCGCGTCGGCGCGCTGCTGGCGCGCTGTCATGCGGCCGGCGTCGAAGTCGCGCTGGACGATTTCGGCACCGGCTGGTCCAATCTCGCGCCGCTGCTCGCACTCGAATTCGACCAGATCAAACTCGATCGCGGATTCGTGCAGGCGCTCGATCGCCCGCGCGGGCTCGCCGTGGTCAAGGCGATGCTCGAGCTGGCCTCGGCGCTCGGTTGCGACGTGATCGCCGAAGGCGTGGAGACGCAGGCGCAACTCGACACACTGGCCGAATTGGGCTGCCGCTATGCACAGGGTTGGCTGCTCGGCATGCCGCTCGCCGTCGCCGATGTGCTGCGCGGCGACTTCGGCAGCGCGGCGAGCGTCGATATCGCAGCTGAAATGCCGGAAGTCCAATGGGTAGCCGGTAGCGAAGCGAAGCATGTGTGACGCGAACTGCATCGAATAGGTGCGATCGACAGGTAGCGCGTATGGCAGCGATGATCGAACGCTGCGCGGAAACTGGCCGCCCTTGCCTGTGGCGTCGGCTGAATCGATCGTCAGGCGCGTGCAAACTTCTGGCGGCCGGCGTTGTCTGAAAAACTGCGCCGGTCATGCCGGAGCGTCCGCTTGCAACCCTTCTCCACCTGATCGCCTTTCCCAAGCCTATGGACATGCCAGAACAGCCCGTTGCGCCCGTTTCCGCCTTTACCGCTCTGCGCGATGAACTCGGTCGTTGCATTCTCGGCCAGCAGGCACTGATCGATCGCCTGCTGATCGCATTGCTGGCCGATGGCCATCTGCTCGTGGAGGGGGCACCGGGCCTGGCCAAGACCACCGCGATCAAGGAACTCGCCGCGCGCATCGACGGTGATTTTCACCGCCTCCAGTTCACGCCCGATCTGCTGCCGGCGGACCTGACCGGCACCGAGATCTACCGTCCCCAGACCGCCAGTTTCGAGTTCCAGCGCGGTCCGATCTTCCACAATCTGGTTCTCGCCGATGAAGTCAATCGCGCGCCGGCCAAGGTGCAGTCGGCGTTGCTCGAGGCCATGGGCGAACGCCAGGTCACGGTGGGGCGAGCGACCTATCCATTGCCAAAACTCTTTCTGGTCATGGCCACGCAGAATCCGATCGAGCAGGAAGGCACCTATCCGCTGCCGGAAGCCCAGCTCGACCGTTTTCTGCTGCACATCCGTATCGACTATCCGGATGCGGCGGCCGAAGCGGCAATCCTGACGCTCGCGCGCGATCGCGCGCGCGAGGCGCTGGGCGTGCAATCGCCACCGGCGCGGATACTCAGTCAGGCGCAGGTATTCGCCGCACGCGCGGAGGTGCTGAATCTGCATCTGGCCGCAACGCTCGAAGCGTATCTGGTGCAACTCGTGCTTGCTACACGCGATGCGAAGCCCTATGGCACCGAGCTTGCGCGCTGGGTGGCGTATGGCGCCAGTCCGCGCGGCACGATCGCGCTCGATCGATGCGCGCGCGCACACGCCTGGCTTGCCGGCCGCGATTATGTGACACCCGAGGATGTCCATGCGGTTGCGCCGGACGTGTTGCGCCATCGCGTATTGCTGTCCTACGAAGCCGAAGCCGAAGGCATCAGTTCAGAGCGCGTGATACGCGATTTGCTCGAGCGTGTGCCGTTGCCCTGAGCGGATGAGTGGCGAGAAGCCAGGCGCTTTCGCAGGTCCCGCTTCGACTCTTTCCATTCCGCGCGCTGTTGTCTGACTCCGACATCCCGCTCGATGGCAACGCAGAACCGAGATACTGATGCCGACTCCCCAAGCTACCGACAACGCCATCCGTGTCGTGCTCGACGAATTGATCGAGATCGGTGCGATGGCGCGTGGCGCGAGCCTTGCCGCGCGCCGCGGTCCCGCCCAGCGTGGCGG
>JBAVZT010000479.1:0-1965 GCA_049588955.1 Rhodanobacteraceae bacterium
GACCAGCAGAAACTGGTCGGCACCCTGTCCGGTGGCGAACGCGGTCGTCTGCATCTGGCCAAGACGCTGCTTCAGGGTGGCAACGTATTGCTGCTCGACGAGCCGTCCAACGATCTCGATATCGAAACCCTGCGCGCACTCGAGGATGCGCTGCTCGAATTTCCGGGCAACGTGTTCGTGATCTCGCACGATCGCTGGTTTCTCGATCGCATCGCGACGCATATCCTCGCGTTCGAGGGCGATTCGCACGTCGAATTCTTTCCGGGCAACTACCGGGAATACGAGGAAGACAAGCGACGCCGCCTCGGCGACGAGGCCATGCAACCCCATCGGCTGCGCTACAAGAAGCTTGCGTGAGGGCGGTCGCGAGCCGGCAATCGGGTGCGGCGTCCGCGGCGGAATCGTCGAACGCAAGGGAAGACCTGATGTCGATCCTGGTCCGAAGCATGAACCGGCCCATGCTCGCGCGCGCACTCGATTCGGCTGTTGCGCAAACCTGGCAGAACCTCGAGATCGTCGTCGTCGCCGCCTGCGGGCCGGCACACACGCCTCTGCCGGATCGCTACCGCGGCCGCTTGCTGCGATTCGTGGTGCCGGAACAACCACTGGATCGGCCCAACGCGGCGAACGCCTGTCTGCTCGCGGCGCACGGCGAATGGCTCAATTTTCTCGACGACGACGACGAGCTGCTGCCGCATCATGTCGAAGCATTGCGGACCGACCCGCGCCCCCCGCGCGACGGGTCATCTACTCGCGCGCGCGCATCGACGACACCGAAGGCAAACGCCGCGGCGCATGCGGATTCGCGGGCTTCCATGTCCAGTATTATTTCCAGAATCGCTCCGCGCCTGTCGCGACCGCGTTTCACCGCAGCCTGGTCGACGAGGGCGTACGCTTCGATCCGGACTTTGCGGTCTACGAGGACCAGGATTTCTTCATCAACTGCGCAACGCGCACCGCGTTTCATTTCGTCGACCAGGAGACTTGCATCTGGCACGCCTATGCGGGCGAGTCCGGCTGTGGTCACGGAGCGAACCTCGACAAAGGCATCCGCGATATCTATTACCCGAAGCTGCGCGAGAAATGGGCCACGGCGTTCGAGGGATGGTTGCGACGCACCGATGCGCTGCTGTTCCTCGGGCAACACCATTTACGGGAAGACAGCATCGATCTGGCATTGCAATATCTCGAACGAGCCCTGGCGCAACGACCGGACGACGTCAACGCGCTCAATCGATGCGGTCTGGCAAACTACCGGGGCGGTCATTCGGACCGCGCAAGAACCCTGCTGTCGCGCGCGGCACAAATACTGCCCATGCATGCAGGCGTCCGGCAAAACCTGGATCTGGTGTTGAATGCGCGGCGTGGAAGCCGAGGGGCGAAACGATGACATTCATGCAAAACCTGAAGCAGGCCTGGCAGCGCAACGAGTCGCTGGTCTGCGTCGGTCTCGATCCGGAGCCGTCGCGTTTTCCGCATGCGCTGGCCGGTGACCGCGATGCGATTTTCAGCTTCTGCCGCACCATCGTCGATGCGACGGCCGATCTGGTGTGCGCATTCAAGCCGCAGATCGCACATTTCGCCGCGACCGGCGCCGAAGACGCACTCGGGAGACTGATCGCGCATATCCACACCGCCCATCCGGGCGTGCCGGTGATCCTCGACGCCAAACGCGGAGATATCGGCTCGACCGCCCGGCATTACGCGAGCGAAGCGTTCGACCGCTACGGTGCCGATGCGGTTACCGTCAATCCGTACCTCGGCCGCGATTCGCTCGAACCGTTCCTGTCACGCGCCGACAAGGGCGTCGTGATCCTGTGCCGCACATCCAATCCCGGTGCGCGCGATGTGCAGGATCTCGAGATCGGCGGCCGCAAGCTATATCAGCATGTCGCGCAACTTGTCGCCAGCGAGTGGAACGGCAACGGCAATTGCATGCTGGTGGTCGGCGCAACCTGGCCCGAG
>JBAVZT010000480.1:0-7168 GCA_049588955.1 Rhodanobacteraceae bacterium
CCTTCAAGGTGATCACGCCGCCGGCGCCGCTGGTCTTGACGCGCGCCAGATCGACCTTGAGTTTCCTCGCAAGCGCGCGCACCGCCGGCACGGCCTTGACGCCGCCGACACTCGATGTGCGCTCGACATGCACATGGCTACCGCTGACCATCGCGCCGACCACGGTGCCTTCGTCCTCACGCTTGCTTGTGCCGCCTTCCTCGATCGAGCCACCTTCGTCCGACGCGATCACCATGTCCTCGGCATCGTCGGGATCCGGCGTCCGCATGCCCGCGCCTTTCTTCGCGCCTTTTTTCGGGCCGTGATGATGTCCGGTCGATTCGGATTCGGCGCGCTGCCTGGCGTTCGGGTCGGGTTCGAAATCGACCAGTGCGGCGCCGGTCTCGATCACGTCGCCGGGCGCGCCGTGCAGTCTGACCACCTTGCCGGTGTACGGCGAGGGTACGTCGACGACCGCCTTGGCGGTTTCCATCGCGCACAGCGGCGCATCGAGTTTGATGTCGTCGCCCTCCTTGACGTGCCATTCGACCACGGTCGCGTCGGGCAGACCTTCACCGAGGTCGGGCAGGTGGAATGTCTTGATGTCAGGCATGGGAACCTCTGTGCGGTCGAGAGTGTGACCGTCGTTTGTGCGATACCAGCCCAGCGAAGGACAGGGCGACGAGTGTCAAGGCGAGCGCGCTCAGGGACACGATGTTCGTTGCGGAGGTTTCAACGGCTCCGACAGCCAACGGGAAACGGGCGATGATCGTTGACGGATTTGCGCCGTCAACGACATCCACTTGATAAGTGCGCTGTGCGAGAGCTGGCATTTGAAACGGGTAGCCGACGTAGGCACGCGTAGCAGGGCATATGAAAGCGCAGCCGTAGTCGAAAGGCACCGTGATGATCGCACCGTTTACCGCGATCAGATCCTGTTGGATACCGAATGCGGCTCCGTACCAGTAGAAGTGGAACAGCGCCGCGAACGGGCGACCCGCGGGCGATTGCGCGTAAGCGGAAACGATCGCACCCAGTCCAACGATTCCGGCGAACACAAATGCTGATGCACGCAAACGGATCATCAGTGTGCAATCTCCGGTGCGATCAGGCGGATGCCGCGATCGTGCGCTTGGCGGCATCGACGATGCGCTCGACGCTCGGCAGATACTTCATCTCGAGCCGGAACAACGGAATATGCGTGTCCCAGCCGGTCACGCGTTCGATCGGCGCGAGCAGGTCGTAGAGGCACTCCTCGGCCAGTCGGGCGGCGATCTCCGCGCCGAAACCGGCGGTCTTCGGCGCTTCATGGACGATTACGCAACGCCCGGTCTTGTGCACCGACTCGGCAATGGTGTCGAAATCCAGCGGTGTCAGCGTCGCGACATCGATGACTTCGGCGCTGATGCCTTCTTCTTCAAGTTCGTCTGCGGCTTCGAGCGTTTCCTTGACCTGAGCGCCCCAGGTCACCAGCGTCACGTCCTCGCCGTCGCGCAGCACGAAGCACACGTCGAGCGGCAGGGCTTCGCCGTCATCCGGCACTTCCTCCTTGTATTGGCGATAGATGCGCTTGGGCTCAAAAAACATGACCGGGTCCGGGTCGCGAATCGCCGCGAGCAACAAGCCGTAGGCGCGCCCGGGCGAGGAGGGCAGTACCACGCGAAGGCCGGGAATATTCGTGAACAGATGCTCGTTGGCCTCGGAGTGATGTTCCGGCGCACGGATGCCACCGCCCCAGGGCGCGCGAAACACCGCCGGTACCGTAATGCGGCCGCGCGTGCGGTTGCGCAGGCGCGCGGCGTGGCAGGCGATCTGTTCCATCATTGGATAGATAAACCCTTCGAACTGCGCTTCGGCCACCGGTTTCATGCCCTGCGATGCCAGGCCGACGGTGACGCCGGCAATCGTGGTTTCATCGAGCGGCGTGTCGAGGACGCGTAGCGCTCCGAATTTCTCCTGCAGACCCTGCGTCGCGCGAAACACACCACCGTTGACGCCTACATCCTCGCCGAGCACGACAACGCTGTCATCGTGCTTCATCTCCCAGGCCAGCGCCTGCGTGACGGCTTCGATCAGAGTGATTTGCGCCATGGCTCACCTCTCCCGCGAATCAAGCGCGACCACCTGATCGCGCTGCCTGGCGAGATCGACCGGCAGCTCGGCAAACGTGAAGTCGAACATGGCGGTCACCGGCTGGGTCTTGGTTTCGAGATACGCGTTGACTTCGTCGTCCATCCACTCGTCACATTCGACTTTCCATGCCTCTTCCTTGCTGTCGTTCCAGGCCTTTTTCGATTCGAGCCAGATGCGAAGGCGCTTTACCGGATCGCGTGTCCAGGCCTCCTTGACCTCCTGTCCGCTGCGGTAACGGCGTGCATCGTCGGCCGTGGTGTGGTCGCCGAGGCGGTACGTGACCATCTCGATCACGCTGGCACCGTCGCCCTTGCGCGCGCGCGCAAGCGCATCCTCCATCGCCTTGCGTACCGCGATGACGTCGTTGCCGTCGACTTGAATCGACGGCAGTCCCGCCGCAATGCCTTTTTGCGCCAGCGTTGCGGCACCGCACTGGATCTTGCGCGGCACCGAAATCGCCCACTGGTTGTTGATGATAACGGCGACCAACGGCAGCTTCTGTGCGCCGGCCATGTTGATCGCGCCATAGAAATCGCCCTTGGACGATCCGCCGTCGCCGCACGTGCACACGGCCACACGTTTTTCCTTGCGAATCCTGAAGGCCAGCGCGGCGCCCGCCGCGTGCAGACATTGCGTTGCGATCGGCACCGACCAGGCGAAGTCGTGCTTCGGCGCCTTCGCGAAATCATTGCCGCGCTCGTCGCCACCCCAGTACCTGTAGACCTCGCGCGGCTGCACGCCGCGATAGAGCTGGGCGCCGTATTCGCGGTAGCTCGGCGCGAGCAAATCTTCGGGCTTCATCGCGCTGCCGATGCCGACGTGCGCGGCTTCGTGGCCGAGGCACGAGGCATAGGTGCCGAGCTTGCCGGTACGCTGCAATGCAATCGACTTGGCGTCGAACACACGCGTCGACAGCATCAGCTTGTACAACTCGACCATATGGTCGAGATCCCTGGCGAACGGCGGCAGGTCCCTGCGTATCAGTTTGCCTTCGGCATCGAGATACTGCAGGTATTCGATTTCAAACTTGGCGGCAATCGACACGGAACTCTCCGGGATACGGTGTTGCTGCGCCCATGGCCTGGCGCAGGGGCCTGGACCGCTCGCGACGTTGAGCCACAGGCGCGGCGACGAAAAACGGCTGCGCGCAGCCGCGATTGTCCCATGCCTGCGCGATTTCGGCATCCGGCCGGGAATCCTGCCTTGCGCCGCCTTCGCACGATCTTGCGGTCGCGCGTCCGGACTGCCACAGGTCCTGGCGTGCGCTCCTGGTGTTCAACCCCGCTGAATCAATGATTCGGTTGAGCCAGTGTCGACATCGTCAAGTAACTGTGCAGATCTTTAGATAACAAGCGCCTTGGCAAGACGCAAGTGACGACGCAACAAGTCCGGGCGCCACAGCGGGCGCATGGACGGGCCGTCGCCTATCGCGTCCGCAGCAGCCGCGCGACGCTGCTACGCTAGGCATTCCTCGTGCCGATCGGAGCCCCCATGGCGGACGAAAACCAGCGCGAACTCGAAGCCGGCATTCGCATCGATCTGACCGATGAGCAGAGTTATGGCGGATATCTGCGTCTGGATCTGCTGCTGGCCGCACAGCAACCGTTGTCGCAGCCGCCGTATCACGACGAAATGCTGTTCATCGTGCAGCATCAGGTGGCCGAGCTATGGCTCAAGCTCGTCATCCATGAGCTTCGCGCCACGCTGGTGTGCTTGCGTGCCGACCAGATCGATGCCGCACTCAAGGTACTTGCGCGCGTAAAGCAGATTCAGCAGCAACTGTTCAACCAATGGGCGGTGCTGGAAACCATGACCCCGCACGAGTACCTGCAGTTTCGTGACCTGCTTGGCCCATCGTCCGGATTTCAGTCACTGCAATATCGCATCGTCGAGTTCCTGCTCGGCAACAAGCATGCCGACATGCTCAAGGTATTCGCGCACGACCCTCAAGCCGGGAAAGCACTGCGCGAGGTGTTCGAGGCACCGGGTCTGTACGATGAAGTGCTGCGCTGGCTGGGACGCCGCGGTCATGCAGTGCCGGCATCGGTCCTCGAACGCGACGTTCGCCAGCCCTGGCGCCGTCAGCCGGGCCTGCTGCCGGTATTCAAGCGCATCTACAGCGCGCCGAGCCAGTTCTGGACCGAATACGACGTGTGCGAAACCCTGGTCGATGTCGAGGAAAACTTTCAGCTCTGGCGTTTCCGGCACATGAAAGCGGTCGAGCGCATCATTGGCCATCGTCGTGGCACGGGGGGCTCGTCGGGCGTGGATTTTCTGCGCAAGGCGCTCGATCTCGCGTTCTTTCCGGAACTGCTGGACGTACGCTCGGAACTCGGCTGAACTTGCGGCGGTGATCCTGAACATCCGGTGCGACGATGGAGTGGCGTGACAAACCCGCTCGTATGGCTGTAGGGTTGGGCCAAGGCGGCGCGACGTCACCGGCGCCAGGTGCGCATTCGTTTGGATGACCACTCAGCGCGGAGATCGGGGTGGCGCAACTTCATGGAACGTTCGGACCCAGATTCACCGCGACATGGTTGATGCTTGCGCTCGCAGGGATCGGCAATGCGCACGCCGCACTGTGTTACGTCGATGCCGCTGCCGCCGCCGGCAATGATGGTGGTTCGTGGGCCAGTGCCTATACGGATTTGCAATCGGCACTCGGCAACGTCGATTGCTTGGAAATCTGGGTGGCGGCGGGCGTGTACAAGCCCGGCGCGGCGCAGTCGGACAGTTTTTTAATTGGGCCGGGCGTTGCCGTCTATGGCGGTTTCGCCGGCACCGAAACCGTACGCGACGAGCGCAATCCGGGTCTGCATATCACCATCCTGTCGGCGGATATCGACGCCGATGATATCGATGTCGATGGCAATCATATCGACGAAACCACGGACGATATCCGCGGCAACAACGCATGGCATGTCACAAGGATGGATGGTGTGACCGGCATGCCGGTCCTGGCCGACACGGTGCTCGATGGCTTCGTGATCACGGCCGGCGATGCGAACAGCGTCCAGTTTCCGGACTCCCTTGGTGGTGGTCTGCTCTGCTCCGGAATCGCCCCGGGCCACGAATGCAGTCCGACGCTGGCGAATCTCGTCTTCAGCGGCAACAACGCCGACTATGGTGGCGCGATCTACGACGATGGCGATGGCGGTACCAGCAGCCCAGTGCTGACCAGGATCGTTTTCAGCGGCAATGCCGCCGGCAACAGTGGTGGCGCGATATACAACAATGGCCGAAACGGCGGTATCAGCAGTCCCGTGCTGACCGATGTCCTTTTCAGCAACAACATGGCCGAGTACGGAGGTGCTCTGGTCAACAGTGGCGAGGTTGCCGGCTTCAGCAGCCCCGCCGTAAGCGATGCGACTTTCAGCGGCAACGTCGCAACCTACGCCGGCGCGGTGTACAACGACGGCCAGAATGGCACCAGCCGCACGACGTTGACCAATGTCACGTTCAGCGACAATCGTGCAACGTTCGGCGGCGCGGTCATCGACAATGGGGTCGATGGCGGCTTGTGCGCTCCGATATTTGCCAACGTCACCTTCAGTGGAAACGGCGCCGACTTCGGTGGCGCGATATACACCTACGGTGTCGGCGGTACCAGCATCGCAACGTTGTCCAACACGATCCTGTGGGGGGACAGCATTACAAACAGCGGCGCCGAAATCTACAATGACGGCGGCATGCCGACGATCCGCTACAGCATTGTGCAAGGTGGTACAAGCGGAAACGGCATCGACAATGAGAACGGTGGGAGCATTGTGGACGGCGGCGGCAATCTTGATGCCGATCCGTTGCTGAGTCCGTTGCGGAACAATGGGGGGTTCACGCCGACTCTTGCGCTGCAGGAAGGCAGCGGCGCGATCGACACCGGGAACGACGCCGACTGTCCGGCGACCGATCAGCGCGGCGTGACGCGGCCACAACGTCTGCATTGCGATATCGGCGCATTCGAGTTGCGCTACGATCGCATCTTCGCCGATGGCTTCGAGCCGTCGCCTTGAAGTCGCCGAAAAATGTGCACCTCGGCCTGTTGGCGTGACGCGTCATGACCGGCCGCACGAGCGCGTAGACTCGCTGACCGAATCAACCGCCGCAACAAGACGTCGAGAAAGGGGGAACCGATGAACGCCACGACCACGAGCGATCCGGCCATGGAGCCCGATTACCCGCAGTTGCTCGGGCATCCGAAGCCGTTGTGGATGCTCTTCATGTCGGAGTTCTGGGAGCGTTTTGCGTTCTACGGCATGCGCTGGGCGTTGACTCTGTACATCGTCGCGCAGTTTTTCGGCGGCGATCCATCGGGTCAGGCATCGGCAAGCCGTACCTACGGAGCCTATCTCGCCCTGGTGTACGCAACCGCGATTTTCGGCGGCTATGTGGCCGACCGCGTGCTCGGCTACCAGCGCTCGATCCTGGTCGGCGCGGTGGTCATGGCCAGCGGACTGTTTCTGATCATGGTGCCGAACCACCAGATCTTCGTGCTCGGCCTGTCCACCGTGATCGTCGGCAATGGCCTGTTCAAGCCGAATATTTCCTCGATGGTCGGACAACTTTATGCTCAAGGCGATCCGCGCCGCGATCGCGGTTTCACGATTTTCTACATGGGCATCAACGGCGGCGCGCTGGTCGCGCCGTTGATCACCGGCTGGCTCGCGAGCGAAGTGTTCGGCACGCCGATGCACCAGCATTTCAAGGCGGTGTTCGCCGCTGCCGGTGTCGGCATGCTGATCAGCCTGTTCTGGTTCCTGTTCGGCCGCCGCCAGCTCAAGGATGTCGGCAAGCCGCCGGCCGAACGCCACGGCGGACAGATGCTGCTCTTCGTCGCGATCGGCATCGCGGTCGCGATCCCGGTCGTCTATTTCCTCATGACCGGCGTCGGTGCGGTCGGTATCGCCTGGATACTCGGCATCCTGTTCATCGGCGTCGCGGCCATTCTCGCGACGGAAGGCGCGCGCACGGATCGCCAGCAGCGCGACCGCGTGATCGCGATGCTCGTGCTGTTCGCGTTCAACGTGCTGTTCTGGATGTTCTTCGAGCAGGCCGGAAG
>JBAVZT010000481.1:0-1850 GCA_049588955.1 Rhodanobacteraceae bacterium
CCTACAAGCGGCCCGATCCGATGATTTACAGCCAGTACTATCTGATGTCGAAGGGCATCGCTGTCACGTGGGACAACCCGGACATCCAGCTCTTCGATGGCACTGGTGTTGCCGTGCCATCGCATGGCCTTTCGCCGACGACGTCCTACGAAATCCGCGCGACGATCTGGAACGGATCGACCGATGCGCCCGCGATCAATGTGCTCGTACGCTTCTACTACCTGAGCTTCGGCGCCGGCACCGTCCGCAACTACATCGGCGAGACCTATGTCGACGTGCCGGTAAAAGGTTCACCGTCACCGCCAGCGGAGGCGCGAATGACCTGGGTCACGCCGCCTGTCGGACATTACTGCATCCAGGTGGAACTCAACTGGATCGATGACGCGAATCCGCTCAATAACCTCGGACAGGAAAACGTCGATATCAAGAAGCTGAACTCGCCCAACGCTACGTTTGTCTTTCCGGTACGAAACACCTCGGCCCGGCCGAGGCAGTTCGCACTACGCGTCGACGCGTACGCGATTCCCGCGAGAACCCTTTGTTCCGCGACAACAACCGAAGACCACGCCGGCGACACCGTCGTTGCGCGCGACCGCTATGCGCGCCATCGGCCGGCGCTGCATCCTGTACCTGCTGGGTGGACCGTCGAATTTCCCGGCGGTGAGGCGTTCGATTTGCGCGCCGGCGAAGAACGCGACGTGACGGTCAAGATCACGGCGACCGACGACTTCGTCGGCACGCAAGCCATCAATGTGAATGCTGTCGATGGCCACGAGCTGGTCGGCGGCGTGACGCTCTACGTGCAGAGCTAGCGAGGCGACCGTGTCCGAAGGTCCTCAATACACCTCGTGCGTCGAAGCAGCGGACTTCTCGCCGCCGAGCACGGCGATCCTGGTGACGCTCGGTGCGCTGATCGTCGTTGGCGGCATTGCCGCGTTGTTCTCCGCGGGTATCGGCGCGCTGATCGCGATCGCCTCGCTCGTGCAGCTGCTTCGCTATGTTCTCGATTTCATGCTCAACGGCAAGCTCATTTGCATGCATCGCGCGAACGCGGACTGCAATTGCGGCGAAGGCGGTAACACGATCTGTGCGATCGGCGAAGTCGCCGACACCGAACATGTCGGCGAAGACAAGAATCCGATCGAAGATGTCGACAACGATTACGCGATGAACGTCATACTTGCGCCGTTCGACATGAGCGAGTTCGCCGCCAACGATGCCGGTATAGGTCTCGGCGAAATCGACACCGCAGTCAAAGACAAGAACTACGCAATCGCGGCGGCGTCGACGCAGCCCCAGGGCGATTTGCTGAAGCGCGAACTGCCGTCCCCGGTCAGCGCAGATGGGGAGCTGACCGGCACTGGGTACTTCCGCACGATGATTGGGCTCGATAGCGGCGAGTATCACGCGTGGACCGAGGTTATTGGTCGCGATTACGGATGGTTCGGAATTGTGGGTCCAGATCAGGAGAAGCAATGGGTCGACTACGTGCTGGACCCAAAAAATGCCATTCAACATCCGAAGAAATTTCCGGTCCCGGTATTGCACTGCGAATTCGAAGGCTCGCGTATTCGCGATATGCTCGATGCCATCGAAGCTTTTTCGTTCGGCGGTAAATGGTGCAAGAGCAATTGGTTTACGCGCGCGCTGTGTAGTGTTCTGCAAACCATCTTCGCCCCGTTGGCGTTGATTGCGGTCGGAATCGCATGGGCCGCAGCGGACGACGGCGACGACGCCAGCGCCGTTGTCGGCGGTGGACACGTAGCCAGCAAGGACTGGGTCGTGCTGCGCGGTCGCTGGGCCTACGACGGCGGACATAGTGGTTGGTGCGAAGTCCATGCGACGCGCAC
>JBAVZT010000482.1:0-3772 GCA_049588955.1 Rhodanobacteraceae bacterium
GGTACCCGGCGAGACATTGGGATTCGACGCCGTGGGAATCGGGGACGTGAACGGCGACGGTCAGGTGGATTACCTGATTACCGCGGCTTGGAGCATGGCCCACGGAATCAGGTCGGGTCGCGTTTACATCGTTGCCGGTCGCGCGAAGTCCGGGTCGTAAATGGTCGGTCCCGCGTCGCATCGACGCGGGCCGGCGCGCTTCGGAAATATTTCATCCCGATTTCACAATTATCTCCTGACGCGGCGCACTCGTTGGCGTATCAGGGATGGCAGTCCCATTGCGGTCCCTTCGGTGCGTTGTGTCCACTGTTTGCCATTCCCTGGGTCCAGGCGCCAGCCTTGATCTGGTTCGAGCGTCTGCGGCGGCCAACACCCGGCACGATTCGATCGTGGTCGTGGTCGGCGCCGGGCGCGGCAGCGTACTGACGTTGTCGGATCCGATGGCCGGCATCTGGATTCCGCTGCGTGGCCGCTTGCATCTGGCGAGCAGCGAGTCCGAAAGCTTCCTGCTGCGCGGCGACCTGAGAATCACGGAAGTCGAGCCGCAAGTGCGCGCGACAGGGCGCGGCAATGCACGCTGGGTCGCGTTGCTGGGCGCTAGACCGGCTTGGCGCCGTGCACTCGACCGGTTGTTCGTGATTCCGACTCCGGAACCGCTGCTGCTTCCCCTGTTTCATCGTGCGGAACGTGAACTGACGCATCACGCGGTTGCCCTTGCTCGCGCCTTCGGCAGCGAAGACAGTGCGTGCGTGGAGAGCGTGTGTGGACGCATCATCGAAAACGTCGTGTCACTTCAGGAGCGTTTTGCGGAAGTCATCGCGCGCTGCCCCGGACGAACCTACGCGCAGCGGCGGCAGGTGTTCCTGCGGCTCCAGCGCGTGCGCAACTACCTCCAGGCCAATTGCCACCTCGATCTTGACAATGACGTCCTCGCGCGCAGGGCGAACTACTCTCCCTGGCACTTCATCCGGGCGTTTCGTGCGGCTTACGGCGAGACGCCGCATGCCTGCCTCGTGCGGCAACGCCTGGAGCATGCGCGCCGTCTGCTCAGGACCAGTCCGCTCGCGATCGCCGAAGTCGCGTACGCGAGCGGCTTCGAGAATCGCTGCGCGTTCTCGCGACTGTTTCGCCAACACTTCGGCACCACCGCCGGTGCGATGAGGCGGCAGCGTGGCGACAGCGGGCCGACGCCCTTGTCGATTCGACACTGATTGATCGCGCAATTCCCGCAACGCGATATGCCCGGCTACGGCAACCGGACGCTTTTACAAAATCTTAAGTTTTAGCCCAACGCGCGCTGCCGGTTGGCGGACGGCGCTTTTTCCAGACACAGGAGAAAAACATGTCCAATACTCTGCTCCGAAATGCGATCCGCGATGGCCTTGGTCCCTTGGGTGTTGCTGGAGCCGCCATCGCGCTGGGATCCGTTGCGATGCCGGCAGTTGCCCAGAACGCACAGGACCAGGACACGCAGCAGGGGGAAAAGCTTGAAACCATCACGGTGACGGGTTCGAACATCCGTCGCGTCGATATCGAAACCGCCAACCCGGTCATCACGATCGATCGCGCGCAGATCCAGCAGAGCGGCAAGCTCACCATCGGCGATCTGGTGCAGGAACTGCCGTCCATCGCGGGCGCGGCGACCAACCCACAGGTCAACAACGGCGGCGGCGCGGGTTCATCGACGGTTTCGCTGCGTGGCCTGGGATCCAACCGCACCTTGATCCTGGTCGACGGCCAGCGTGTGCTGAACAACGACATCAACACGATTCCGGCCAGCGTGGTCGAGCGTATCGAAGTGCTGAAGGACGGCGCCTCGTCGGTGTACGGTTCCGATGCGATCGGCGGCGTGGTGAACTTCATCATGCGCAAGGATTACCAGGGTGCGGAGTTCACCGGCGACTACGGCATCTCCGACAAGGACGACGGCGAGCGCAAGGGCGCGAGCATCACGATCGGTCAGACCACCGATCGCGGCAGCGTCGTTGCCGGCCTGAACTACAACAAGTTCGACGCGGTCAGTGCGGGCAAGCGCGATTTCTCGCGCGATGCGCTGTATTACTACTCGCTGTACGGCGGCGCTCTCTCCGGCGGTTCGAGCCGTACGCCGACCGGCCGCATCTTCCTGCCGCCCGATCTGCAGAATCAGTTCGGCTGCGGTTCGGTGACGCGTATCGAAGGCACCAGCGGCGGTTCGCTCGACGACTATCGCTGTTTCACGGGATCGGATTTCTACAACTACCCGCCGCTCAACGTGATTCTGACGCCGCAGGAGCGCACCAATCTGTTCGCCCTGGCCAATTACCGCCTTACCGACAACGTGTCGGTGTATTTTGATTACTTCGGCAACAAGACGGTGTCGTCCTCGCTGATCGCGCCGTATCCGTTCGATGCGCAGGCCAACGGCCTGCTGATCTCGGCCGACAGTCTGTACAACCCGTTCGGTACCAACTTCGGTTTCGATTCGGTCAACAACATCGCCTATCCGAACGTCGGGGAACGCCTGACCGGCGTCGGCCAGCGCATCTCCAACTTCAGCACGCTGACCAACCAGATGATTGCCGGCCTCAAGGGCAGTTTCGGCGACACCTCGTGGACCTGGGATGTCAATCTCAACTACGGTCATCTGAGCAGGCAGAGTTACACGACGGGTTATCTCAACTTCAGCAAGCTGCAGGATGCGGTCGGCCCGTCCATGATCATCAATGGCGTACCGACCTGTCTGCGCGACATCACCGATCCGACTTCGGTGATTCCGGGTTGCGTGCCGCTCAACATCTTCCAGCAGGACGATCCGAATTCGGTCGCGCAGTTCCTCGCCGCGCAATCGGCACCGTTCACGCAGTTCACCGCGATCCAGCGCGAGGCCACGGCCAATGCGACCGGCGAGCTGTTCGATCTGCCGGCCGGTGCGGTCAGCCTCGCAGTCGGCGCGCTGTACCGCAAGTCGTACTCGAACTTCAAGGTCGACTCGACCATCGTGCTCAACCCGGCTACCGGTACCTGCGATCTCGGCAGCGCGTGCACCTCGCCGCTGTCGGGCCAGATCACGACCAAGGAAGGCTATGCAGAGTTGCTGGTGCCGATCCTGAAGGACGTGCCGTTCTTCCACGCCTTGAACGTCGATATCGGTACGCGCTACTCGAAGTTCTCGCTGGGTGGCAACACGACCAACTCCAAGCTCGCGGTCGAGTGGCGTCCGATCGAGGACCTGCTGCTGCGCGGCACGGTGTCGGAAGTGTTCCGTGCGCCGAACGTCAGCGAGCTGTTCGCGGGCCAGTTGAGCGATGCGCCGACTGCGTCGGATCCGTGTACCGGTTACGTGTCGCCGGGTGCGCATGAAGGCGCCTGCGGTGCGCCGACCGGCGCCACCGCGATTCCGCCAAGTGGTATCGCACCGCAACCGAATGGACAACTACCCGCCACCCTTTCCGGTGCCGTAGCGGCCGGCTTCTCGCTCAAGCCCGAGAGCGGCAAGAGCTTCGACTTCGGTGCGGTCTACGATCCGAGCTGGCTCCCGGGCCTGTCGGTCAATGCGGATTACTACCGCATTTACCTGACCGACACCATCACACCCGTTCGCGCACCGAGCGTGCTGAACATCTGCTACAACGACAACAGCAGCATCTTCTGTTCGTTCATCACGCGCTTCCCGAACGGCGACCTCAGGAACGTCATCGAACCGACCGCGAACCTTGGCCGTCTCGATACCAACGGCGTGGACGTCGGGTTCAACTACCGGTTGCCGCAGTTCAACATGTTCGGACATGAC
>JBAVZT010000483.1:0-36989 GCA_049588955.1 Rhodanobacteraceae bacterium
GCGCGGTGTATGTCTTTGGCCGCTCACAAATCGTCAGCAGTTGGACCGAGTCGAGCAAATCCTATCCGACCGATCCGGTTCCTGGCGATATGTACGGCGCCGCTGTGGATGTCGATCGTCTGTTCGGCCTGTATACCGTTGTCATTGGAGCCCCGTCGCCCCAGAACACCGGCACTGCGGGGCGCGTATTCATCTTCGACGGCACCGGCAACGCCGACCCCATCATCTTCACCGCCGGTGCCGACACGGACGGATTCGGCAGCGCGGTGGCAATCGATGGCGATCATATTGTCGTCGGCGCGCCCGGCGACGATCAGGCAGCCGAAAATTCCGGAGCCGTGTACTTTTTTCTGCGCGACATGCCGGGCCACTGGCTGGCGGACGGCCAACTCATCGCTTCCGACGCCGGGGGCCAGAAGGCCTACGGCACATCGGTCGCTTTCCGCGGCACCGTCATCGTCGGCGGTCCCGAAGACCAAGCCTTCACGCCTGGCGCCGCCTATGTCCAGGGTTACCTTGGCGACCCGGTTTTCAGCGACGGCTTCGACGGCGGCAACCAGGTGACCGACGGCACCATCGATCTGTAGCTGACACCACTGGTCAATATACGCGGGCGAGCGATTGCGCGGGATCGCGGCCGGCGGTCGCACTCCGCGCATCGCTTCAGGGTACTGTTGGGCCAACCATGGAGTGCGGCTCGAAGCGCAAGAAAGCCACCCCGGTTGCAGCTCACCTTGTGATTGCGTCGTAAATCTTCTTCGCCGCCGCCAGGTTTCCGGCCTCGTCGTCCGCCACATCGACTCCGATGACAAGTTCCTCATGGCCGACCAGCACCCGCAACGACCCACTGCCCACGGAACTCCAGTAGGCGGCATCGCCAATGCCATCGACCACTTTGCGCCGGTTGGCCGCACGCAACATGCTGCCGGCCATGCGCTCGACCCCGTGTTCGCCAACAATCTGTTTCTGCGCGACGCTCAACTTTTTCTCGGTTTGTTTGCGCACCTTCTGGATACGGGTCTCCATCTCCGCATCGGAGAGTTGTTTCGGTACGAAATTCCCCGGTTCGGCACCAGTTTTACGCAGACTCACACTGATCGAGTAATTGGTCGAGAACGCGCGCGATGTCAACTTCGTTGCATCCCCGCCCGGATGCATCTGCTTCATCATCTCCGCCATCATCGCCTTGCGCCGCTCCTCGGCGTCGGGTCGGGGCCAGAGGTAACTGCAAGCCGCACGCCACTTGCTCACCCGCGGTGTCGTTTTCACCTCGGCCTGCGGCGTAAACAACCGTTGTATGTCGGCCGGCGATAGGATCTTGCAGATATCCTCACCCGCGAACGATGCGAGCTGCCCGGTATTGTGGCCGGCGCGTTGCGCCGACGCCGCTGGCGAGTCGACGCCGGTCGACCGAGCCGTGTTGGTGTCGGAGGTCCCTCCGCAACCCGCCAGGAGCGCCGTCGCAAGACTGGCGGCTAGAAGCGTGCGCATGCAAGTCTGGATCATGTCGTCTCCGATGCTTGAGCGAACGAAGCGGGCCGCAACCGCATTGCCGCCACTTCGACACCGGCGGCTTCCGCTTGTGATTACGGACCGTTGACACGAGCATACCAACCTCGCGAAGAATCGAAACCACGCGATCAGGCGAAGCTGCTCGTTCGCGGAGGAAGGCATGCAACCCGATCCTGCGGCGCGGCGTGTCAATCTCCGCGGCTCAAACGCCGCACCGGAACGTCAGCACATGGTCCCGGTTTAACGCCATCGCGCGACCGAGGCTGATCAAGCCGCTCCTTCCCAGATGCAGCTTGTCACGGTGCAAACGCAGTTCCCTGTCTCCACCGAGCGTCACGTAGGTACCGTTGATCGAGCAGTCCGAGATCATGAAATAACCACGCCTGTACTCAATCAATGCGTGTTCGCGCGATACCCACTCGGCATCCACCACCAGCGAACACGCAGCGTCGCGGCCGAGCGTGAATGGCGGCGACAACTCGTCAAGTTCCAGTACCCGACCGCGATAACGCATCACCAGCCGCTCGCTAGCGGCGCCGGCAGGGTCCATGCGCACAGCTCGATGCATGATGGTCGCGATGGCGGCATCCTCGTGCCACATCATTTCGACAATATCGACCGGATTCGGCGTTCGTGGCGCCTGCGTCCGCCCGATCTGGCGTGTGTGAAGGGTATCGACATTGCCCAGCAACTCGACGGTACTCGCGGTTGTGACGATCTGCTCGCGTTCGGCCAGCCCAATCATGTGTTCGGCCACCTTCACCGCAACGCCGTTGACGTCGTTGTTGTCCTCGAGCAACGCATCGCCGTGATGCAAACCTACCCGGATCGCCTGACGATCGCTGGCGAACGCCGTATCCAGCGCGATGCGCTTCTGCATCTCTACCGCCGCAAGCATTGCCGGCAGCGGCGCGGGAAATGCGCATTTGATGCCGTCGCCCATGGTCCGCACCACACGTCCGCCATGGCTTTCAATGATGCTCGACATCGCATCGAGCATCCCCGCAATCAGGCGATGTGCGTCGGCATCGCCGCGCATATCGAACAGCTTGGTGCTGCCACAGACATCGGCGAACAGGATCGTTAGCGGCAGCCGTCGAGTCATTGGGGAGCGCGGGCGGGCAGTTCCGTACCAATTTTCATGACGCGACCGGAACGACGCGCATCTTGCAATTGGCAGTGCCGCTTCCATGCTCGATGCAGATGACAAACGCCCTTTCCGCAGGAAGCGAAAACGGCGCTGCCTTCCGATACGACACATCGACTTCGTTCATGTCGACAAGCTTCTTCCGATCTCTGCCTGGATCGTTGAGAAAGGTCAGATCGCCGCCCAGGTTGGTGGGCACTCCTGCGGAAATGGAAAAATCCACGATAACCTTGTAATGGCTCTTCGCCAGACGAACGATATGGCAGGTCGAATCGTGCGAGCGCGGCGTTCCCGATCTGGGACTCAAATTGTCCATCGGCGTCGGCATGATTGTCCCAAGAAAAGGCAGGCGCTGCGTTTGCAGATCCATCCAGCACAGTCAGCCAGAATTGCGCCTCGTGCCGAAAATATCCACCACCACCCCACACCCGGCTTTTCCACGCTTCGCGGATGGATTTCTCAACCTCACGACGCGACGCGTCCAATTACAACGCACTCAGAAACGCCACCAGATCCGACTTCTGCGGACCACTCAGGCCCATGTTGAAGCGGGTGTCGTAGAAGTCGATCACATCGAGCAGCGTCGCGGCCGAGCCGTTGTGGAAATACGGCGGGCGCGCGACGAGGGCGCGCAGCTCGGGGCCCTTGAACTTGCCGATGTCGGTCCAGCGTCCGCTGATAAGCGCAAGACCCGGATCGGTGGTCTGCACGCTCTCGCCGGTCGCGTTGTTGGTCAGCGTGTAGAGCGGCATATCCGGCGTGCGCCGGCTTGCATCGGCAGTGCCGATATCGAGCGGCAGGCCGACCGAGTGATCGCCGATGTTCGGCGTGTCGTGACAGGTGGTGCAGGTGCCGTCGATCTCGGGCAGGCCGAGAGTGTCGTTCAGACCCCCGACGCCGGTGATCCGGATCGGCAGGCTGTTGAACAGGGCCTGGCCGCGCAGGATCGCCCGGCGAGCCGGGTTCGCGGTCAACGCACCAGCGCTGCTCCAGCCGTCGAACAAGCGCATCGCCTTCGGATCGAACGGCATGTCCACCGGGTCGGCGCCGAGCGTATCGTTGATGCCGACCCAGAAGCGCAGATTGACCAGCATGCGCGGCCCGCCGAGTGCGTCGTCGGCGTTGAGCCAGCCGGCGCCGTTGTCGCGTATCTGCGCGGTCGCGAGGGACCTCTCAAAGCGCACGATCTGGTCCACCTGCTCGCTCGTGGGCGGCGCGGCCGCCTGGGCGTGGCCGAGCGTCGCATCGATCGCCTGACTGGAGAGGCTTGCGCGCAGGTCCGCGTCGTTGACTCCCGCGTCCATCGGCGGCAGGAACGGCGCGGCGGTTTCGCGACCGTCCCACATCACGACACTCAGGAAACCCAGGTTGGTGGTCGGCAGCGGTCGGCGAAACAGCGACAACTCGCTCGCACTGGCGAATCCGTAGGGATCGTCCACCGCGGTCAGGGTGAACTCGGCATTGGCCGGAATCGGCAGGCCGATGCGGATCACGCCGCGATTGAGCAGCATGCTGTAGGCCCTGCGGCGCGCATCGATGGTCGAGACATCGGCCAGCGGCGAGTTGGCGCCGTCGACCGGGCGGAAGATCGGATCGGTACCGTCGGTCGCATCGAAGCGCGCACGCACTTCGGCGGCCGACACCGTCCAGCCTTCAGCCTGACGATGACAGATGTTGCAGGTGCGTCCGTTGCTGCCGAGATCCTGAAAAAACGGATTGTCGGTGTCGATGCGACCGTCGGGTGTGTACGTGCGCAGCCAGCCGCCGGCATCGGGCGTGGTCAACGGATCAGCCGGCGCATTGTTGCCGCTGTCGCGCGAGGATGCGGGGTCGGCGTGTGCATGCGGTCCCGCAATGGTCGCGAGGACACACGCGAGCAGCGTCCCCAACGCAGTACCCAGATTCGGCATTCGATAAAAGACGCTCATATTTCCCTCCTGATAACGCGCGGCCCACTTCGCATACCGACGGCACCTGGCTCACGGAGCATGGTTTTCGAGCCTGCCGATCGGCGCTGGCCTTGTTGCAGGGCCAGCGCCTGCTCCCGATCAGCACCTACCTGGTCATTGCGGGGAGTGGATGGATTTCTGGATCGTCGAACACTGCCCTTCCTCTGTCGGGACATCGTCCGGGCCCTCGGCGTTGCCGTAGTCATCGCCGAGAAACACCTCGCAACCGCCGAGATAAGAAGTGAGTTGCTCGTCTAGCGTATCACCGGACTGAGCCGGACCATGGCTGTGAATGGCGATTTGCACTTCCGCGCCGAGTGGGTTGACCACTCCGACCGCACGCTCCGGCATGCCGATCTCGATCATGCCTGAGTGGGTGGTATCGCCGACCGGCAGATAACCGACGAAATTCGCGCGTCCACCGCGGCGGACGACGCGGCCGGCTGTCCACAGGAAGTCGCCTTGAACCGCGTCGACAAACAAATCATCGTTCGTGCACGGCCTGGTTGCACAGAATTCCGGATGATTGAACACGATGAACCACATGGTCATTACGTGTCCGGGTGTCACCTCGCGAGCACGATAGCTGCCAAGCAGACCACCGAAATACGAATTGCCGATCCGCAGCAAACTCGAATTACCAACGTTCGAATCCAGATCCCATACCCAGCTCGCGCGCGCACGGCTATAGCCGACGTTAAGGCTGGGCGAAGGGTTCAGGCTGGGCGAAGGGCCAGCGGAATCGGCCTGCGCCGCGCCGACCAGGCCAAACATCAGGCCGAGGCCGAACAACGTCGCCGGAAACCGCGCTCGGCTGGAGTGTTCGACATGTGGATGGTTTGCGAATGCCGGGTTGGAGTCCGGTATGGATTTCAATCGCTTGTTCATGGTGTGCCTCCCTTGGGTTTGACTAACCTGCGTGAAGTGATGAAACATGCCACCGAAGGAGTCCAACGCGGCCCCGCAGTGGTTGTGGGGCTCTGGTCACTGGGTTGAATACCGTGATGCCCATGCGGGCTGGCCCTCTTGTGTTGTGGGGCCAGTCTGTCCGCACGGCACATGCAGGCGGAAGTGACATGCCGCGTGTCACGGTGAAACGACTGATGTCACTTTCGCAGATGGACGGCCGATGTAAGCTCGTTCCTGTCCATACCGGATAACATCATGCTTTTGTCGGTGCCATGCTTGTCGACGATTCGGCGCTTGCGCGCGGAGACACGCGTTACGTTGACGTCATTCATCCCGACGCTTTCGATTTGCGGCTATGGCTCGCGACGGTCACCGCGCCGAACAGAGCGAGCGCAATTCATTGACCGATGAGGAGAGACCCCCATGCCATTCTTCGTGATTGAACGCGACATCCCCGGCGCGGGGCAGATGAACCGCGAGGATCTACAGGCGGCCATTCGCAACAGCGTCGCGACACTGGATGAGTTGGGACCGGATATCCAATGGATTCACAGCTTCGTCACCGACGACAAGGTCTATTGCATCTACATGGCGCCTGACGAGTCGCTGATTCGCGAACACGCGCGCCAAGCCGGCATGCCGGCGGACCGCGTGTCTGCGGTCCGCTCGCTGCTCAAGACCGATGGCGTGCACCTACCGGATGAGCTGCTGGCGCGCGAGAACGCGTAGATCAATCTCCGGCAGCTTCGAGCAGAACCTCGACGCAAGCGGCCACGTCGGTGGACGACATCTTCTGACCCGCATCATGCAGAGCTTTGAACACTGCGCTGTCAAGCCTGGAACGCGCCTGTTCGCGCATCTGCTCTGCCTGCCGGATGTCGTCGCGGCGCGGCGAGAAGCCAACTGCTCTACGCCAGCTTTCCGCGGCCCCCAGCAGCTTGATCACCATCTCCGGTCGATCCACACCCAGAGCCAGACACGCAATGCTGTCGACCACCGTGGCCATGCCACGCTGATGGTTTAGTGCCTGGAAACCTGCCAGCGCCTGCAACAGCAGCGGGCGGGCTTCGACATACTCGCCGGCATCCACCGCAAGTTGGCCGCGATCAGCCAACGACCGGGCCAGGCCCCAGCCATCGCCAAGTTGCCTGAACTGCGCTTCGGCACACCGGTACTGGTCGGCGGCCCGGGCGTAATCGCCCTCGGCACGCGCGAGGTCACCCAGATGATTGATGCACCAGGCCGCCGACCCGGGATCGTTTTCTGCAATGAAAAGGCCGTGAGCCTCGGTGAGCAGTTCCTGCACCCCTTCGGTATTGCCCAGCCTGAGATCGCATCCGGCCACGTTGCTCAGTGCGCCAGCAATCTCGCTTCGATTGCCGATCTTGCGGCATACTTCAAGGCTCTGGTGCAACCACCCACGTGCCGCGGACTCGTCGCCGCGTAGACGCGCATTGACTCCCAGTGCATTGAGCGCCGAGGCTTCCCCGCGAGGGTCGCCAAGCTTCCGGTACAGCTCCAGTATGTGGGTGAAGCCGGCATCCGATTCGCCGGGGTCTCCGTGAAATGCCGCCACGGTCGCTGCAAACATGCCGACCTTGGCCCACAGGGCCATGTCGGTCTCGACCGGTACGGTGTTGATAATGGCGTTCAGCAGGCGGTGCGCCTCGATGATTTTTTCCGTGCGCTCCCAATAGATAAACAACGCATGTCCCAGGCGCAAGGCCCAACGATGCGGGCCGTAACGCAGCAGGTGCCCGAGCGCCTGGCGGAAATTGTCCTGTTCACGCTCGCAACGCGCCAGCCAACGCTGGTGCTGCGCGATATCGAGCGTGCCCACGCCTTCTTCGGCCAGCACCAGGCAATAGGCCGCGTGCGCCTTGTGTACGGTTTCGGTCTCGCCACTGGCGTTGAGTCGTTCGCGGCCGTAGGCGCGCAGGGTTTCCAGCATCGCGAAGCGTGGCTCCTCGCCCTCATTGCGAAAATACACCAGGCCCATGGCCACCAGGGCGTTGATGGCCGTCTCCAGATCGACGCCGAGGTCGCCGGTGGCATCGGCCACCGCTTCGGCCGCTTCCAGGGTGAAGCCTCCAGCAAATACCGACAGACGCCTGAGGGCGCGGCGTCCTTGCTCGTCGAGCAGGTCAAAGCTCCAGTCGATCACGCGACGCAAAGTACGTTGCCGCGAGGGCGCATCGCGGGCGGGATTCGGTGGCAGGTCCAGGTGCCCGGTGAACCGTTCAAGCATCTGCTGCGGGGTCATTGCTTTGGCCTGCGCTGCCACCAGTTCGATCGCCAGCGGCAGGCCATCCAGACGAATGCACAGCTCGGTCAACGCGTCCGCCTGATCCGGATCGAGCTGCCAGTGCGGTTGAACCGCCGACGCGCGATCCAGAAACAACCGCACCGAGGATACCTTGGCCAGCGCCGCCGGATCATCCCGATCCGCGCTCTCGGGGACGGCCAGCGGCGCAAGTGGAAACTCATGCTCACCGTACAGTTGCAGCGCCACACGACTGGTCACCAGAATGCTCAAGGCCGCACTGACGTCCAGCAGAACGCCGACGATATCGCCGCTGTCGATGACGCCTTCGAAATTGTCGAGCACGATCAGTGTCGGCACGATTACCGCTGCGCGCACGCGATCGGCGATCGCTTCGGTCAGCGGTCGCCCTTCGGTTCGCTTGACACCAAGTACATCGGCAACAATGGCGATCAGTGTGGGACGGTCTGTCACGCCCGCCAGGTCCAGAAACAGGACGCCTCCGGGAAACACATCGCGCAGGTCTCGCGCCAGTTCCAGCGCCAGGCGAGTCTTTCCTGAACCACCGATGCCCGTCAGGGTAAGCAGCCGGACCGCCTCAGACCGCAGGCGCTGCCCGATCGTCTTGAGTTCGCGCTCACGCCCGATCAGCGGATTGCGAGGCACCGGAAGCGTTTCCTGATCGAATAGCGCGGCAGGCTGGATGGACCGGATAGGTCGCCGTTGAACGTCATCGGTGACTACATGCGGTACGGTGAGTCCGTCGCGTGCAGCCTCGGCAAATCGTGCCCGCGCGCCGTACTGGCCTTTGGGCATTTCGATCCGGATCGGGTCTTGGCGCCCGGCCCCTTGATAGTAGGCCTCCAATGCAGCCCGCAGCCGGCGCGCCTGTACGCGCACGATCGTGTCGATGCGCGGATCGTAGTCGGCGTTGCGGTCGAAAACTTCGACGCCGATCGCAAACTCTTTCAAGGGCGCTCCGCCGCCATCGAGTGCATGCTCGACAACATGCCTGAGAAAACGGCTAAGCACGGGCGAACTGGCGAATGGCGCTTCGCCCATGATCTTTTCCAACTGTGCACGTATGGCCGGTTCCGAAGGCACCCGTGGTCGGCCTTCTTGTTCCTTCATGCCCAACGACTCCCGCGTCGTACACGCATGGTAACCCATGCCGCATCCCGGCCCGATGCGGCCCGCCTGACTCGATCCAGCCGCAGCGCCGAAACACCACCAGCAATGTGACCGAGAGCCTTATGATGCGATCCCACAAACAGCCGTCTAAACGCTAATTGCATCCTGAGCGGCAGGCGCTTGCGTATCCATGCGCCGATGCGCGCGCGCGAGCGCGCCACCATTGATCGCCCACAACAGGGCGATGAGTGCGCCGAACAGCGCCGCGACGGCGGGCTGCTGGGCGATCATGTCGACTACGATCTTGAGCCAGCTGCTGACTGCATCGGCGCCCCGATAGACGACGGTGTCGACGAAATTCTTGGCCTTGTATTTGGCCTGCGTACTGACTGCGGTCCACAGCATTTCGCGGCCCGGCCGCACGAACGCGTACTCGCCGGCACGTCGTGCCACCATGACCACGGCCAGCACCGCAAAGGTCGGCGCGAAAGCCAGCCAGACGAAGCCGCACATCGCAATGACCGGCACGGCGACCAGCAACACCCCGATACCCAGACGCTGCGCCACGCGCCCCGTAATGAACAGTTGCGACAGGATCGCCAGCATCTGCACGGTCGTATCGATGAGGCCGAAAATCCGGGTCTGTTCGGTCGAATCCGGAAAACGGACGGCCACGAGGCGCGCCTGCTCGAAGTAAAGGAACGTGTTTACGCTGGCCAGCAGCAGAACGAACACGGCGATGCCGAGCATGTACGGCGACTTGAGCACCTCGGTCGCGCCCGCCACAGGACTGCCTCCGAGCGGGCTGTGTCGCTGCGTCGATTCATCGGCACCGAGCGGATGCGCCTCGCGCCAGCGTTGCACCGCACTCGCGGAAACCGCCGCCGCGACCAGCAATCCGGCCGACAGCAGCAACAAACCGGCGTGACCGATCGAGCCGACCAGCAGCACGCCAAGCAACGGACCGACCAGACCACCGAGACTGGCGCCGGCCGCCATCAGGCCGAACAAGCGCTTGGCCTGTTCGACCGCGAACAAGTCCACCAGCACGCTCCACGCCACCGAAATCGCGATCAGGTTGAAGACCGACAGCCAGATGTAGAACGTGCGCGCCAGCCACACGTTGTCGGGCTGCGACAGGAAGCCGAATGCGAACGCAGCAAGGTTGCTGGCAAAAAAGCCGAACACCCAGTACAGAATGCGCCTGCGCTGCACGCGCCCGGCGACCCAGCCGAACACCGGCATCGCGGCGAGCGTGGAGACGAACGTGCCGGTGAACAACCATTGCAGGTTCTTCACGCCGCCGGTGAGGCCCATCGTCTCGCGCACCGGGCGCAGCAGAAAATAGCCCGCGAACAACAGGAAAAACAGGGTGAAGCCGGCGATCACCGCGCCCGCTTCGTCGCCACGCAGATTGAACAGCGTGGTCAGACGGCTGCGCAGCACGCGATGCCTTGCCCCGTCAGCTCAGCGCCGCGATCAGCGCGGCACGCTGGCGCTGATCGAGCAATGCGCCGACGCCGCCATTCAGATTGTCGGTTTCGTTGCGCGGCTTCGAAGTCGCCGGGATAACCACGGTCACCGCCGGTTGGCTGAGCACAAATTTCAGGAATAACTGCGCCCAGGAATCGGCACCGACCTCGTGCGCCCAAACCGGAACCGCCCTGCCCTTGACGCGCGCGAACAGCCGTCCGTCCTCGAACGCTCGATTGATCATCACCGCGATGCCCATATCGCGCGCCAGCGGGAAAATGCGCTTCTCGGCGCCGCGCGTCACCGGCGAATAATTGATCTGCACGAAGTCCGGCTTCAGCGCCTGCATCGCATCGGCCATTTCATCCTGGGCACGCTCGAGATAGTGCGTCAGGCCAACATACTTCACCTTGCCCTGTTGCTTGAGTTCTCGCGCTAATGCGAGCTGGGTCCGGGTATCACGCAGGTTGTGTACCTGCAGCAACTCGACCTTGTCGGTCCTGAGCCGATTCAGCGATTGCTCGAACTGCGCGAGCCCCTCGGCGCGTCCGCTGACGCCGGACAGCTTGGTGGCCAGGAACAGCCGCTCGCGTATGCCGGCCTCGGCGATCAGATCGCCGAGCACCGATTCGGCACTGCCGTAGGTCGGTGCGGTATCGATGACACTCGCGCCGGCGGCGACCAGGCGTGCAAGCACCTCGCGCAGCGGCGCGCGTTCGCCAGCGCCGGTTCCAACCTCGAAGCTGCCCGATGTGCCGAGACCCATCACCGGAATTTCCTCGCCACTCGACGGGATCGCACGCCGGCGCAGCGTACCGGAGAACCTCTTGGGTTCGGCGGGGCCCGCCCCGCGCCCCGGCGCGGCGGATACGGAATCCCGGCCGCCTGCGGCAAACGGCATCAGCGCCATGGCGGCCGTCGCCAGCGAACCATCGATGATGAAATTTCGACGTGAGGCCATGGGTCGACCGCGACTCGTGTTCGGCTGAATTCCGATTCTCTGCCTGCCGGCGTAAAGCGTGCGTTATGGGTATCGGTAGCGATTTCGAGATCGTCCCGCTCACCAGACGCGGCAGCGCTTCTCAGCAACCATCGGCTGGCCTTTCCTGCACGAAAACGCGGACTGGAATTGCGGCTCGGCGTGTAGGGCAACGCACTGGTCGGCGCATCCCTCGAACTACCAGCGGCCGCCGCCACGCCGCGGAAGCAAAGCGCGCCAAGCGCGGCACCAACAACGAATCGGATTTGCATCGAAGCTCTCCCCGCAAGCAGCGGCCGAAGATAGCCGCCGCCATATGCCGCCGCAACAGCTGAACGGCACAGACCGCGCACAGCGACCGGCACGCCGGAAAATCCCGTGCACGCGGGTCCGGTTGTGGCACCCGACTGCGCGCTTTTGCGTTTCCTTGAACAGGCACAAGGCGCAAGAGCGCGCGGCTCGAGCCCCTGATATACGAATCGGAGTCCACACAATGAATCGAAACGATATATGTCCGATCACCGGCTACCGCGCGCGAAGCGCCAAGCCGGACCTGCTCGCCGCGCTGGCAGCGGCGGTCGTCTGCGCTCTCTTCTTCGCGCAGGCAAGTGCCCAGATGGCGATCGATGGGCACGTCATCGCCGGCGGCGGGGGTTCAAGTACGTCGCCTGGGGGTTGTCTGCACCTTGACGCGACCATCGGCGAACCGGTGACCGGCAATTCGTCGGCGGCCGGCTGGGTTCTCGACGCCGGTTATTGGGCCGGTATCGGAGCCGGCAAGCGCAATTCCCTGTTCAACAGCGGATTCGAGGAGTGTCAGTAATGAAGACCATCTGTTCGCCCTTGCATTTCCGGCATCTGGCATGCCTGGCGCTGGGTTTCGCTCTCGCGGCGTCAGCCATCGCTGCACCGACCGCTCCTCAACTGCCCGATTTCACCTATCAGGGTCATCTTACGCAGAACGGGATGCCTGCCAATGGCGATTTCGACCTCACGTTCGCCCTGTTCAACGCGAGCGCTGCGGGCACCCAGTTCGGCGCGACGATTGTCGAGAACAACTTTCCCGTCAACGATGGCTTGTTCGACATCTCGCTGAGTTTCCCGGGCGCGTTCACCGGCACGCAATTGTGGCTGCAAGTCAGCGTCAACGGCGTCCCGCTGTCACCGCGCCAACCGGTTTCGACCGCGCCGGTCGCCCAGTTTGCGCTGAGCGGAACGATCGGCGGCGCAGCCGGCGGCGATCTGACCGGATCGTATCCGAACCCGACCCTGGCCAGCAGCTCGGTCACCA
This sequence comes from Rhodanobacteraceae bacterium, assembly GCA_049588955.1. Lineage (GTDB taxonomy): Bacteria > Pseudomonadota > Gammaproteobacteria > Xanthomonadales > Rhodanobacteraceae > Dokdonella_A. Next base: position 12,655 of record JBAVZT010000483.1, read on the forward strand.
ATTCCAAGATCGCCAGCGGAGCCGTCAGCTCCAGCAAACTCGGCACATCATCGGTCACCGCCGACAAGATCGCGAGCGGCGCAGTCGATACAACCGCGCTGGCCACGGACAGCGTGACCCGCAGCAAGATCGCCGGCGGGTCCGCCTCCGGCGGCATTTCCATCAGTCTCGGGGCGTCGCAATGCGCCGACGCGAACATTGGTGTCGCCGGCGCACAGCCCGGCGACATAGTCATCTTCGGCCTTCAGGCCGGTGCCACCTTGCCAGCCAAGGTGCTGGTCATGCCGCTCAAGGTTGCGTCCGCCGGAACGGTCGTGACCCGTTTCTGCAATCTCGGTACGACGTCGGTGAGTTTCTCGAGCGTGCAGGTCTCCCTACAGACTTTCCGCTAGCGAATTACAGCCCCAATCCGCGAGCCGCGTGGTTCGACGGTGGATGAGGGCGCCGCTCGGACCGATTCGCCTGCGTCGACACCGATTCGCGATCAATGCGCTCCGTCAAACCCGTCGATGAAGATCACGTCGGACGACTGTGGCTGTTGCACCTCGTACGCCCCGATATCCGCGGCCGGTCCGATTACCCGTTGGAAACCGGTGCGACGCTGATCGTAGGGCAGTCCGGCCAGATTGTTGCCTGCGTCGATCGCGGGGCTGCCGGGGATGAGCGCGTGCGTAGGCGTTGGCCCGCCGTTGTCGGCAAGTGGCGCAAGCATGGGATCGCCGTCGATCGTGTCCGGCGGCACGACGCCGTTCGACGACATGATCAGATTGTTGGAGCCGATGATCGTCTGGTCGGGGCCATTCAGGCTCAGGTCGTCGTGAACGCCACCGACCACGTTGTCCGCGATGATCGAACTGCGCAGACTCACGTATTCGTGTAAGCCCCCAATCAGCACTCCGCCCCCATGAACGTAAGGCGTCGTCGGGAGCGCAGCGCTATTGAACGCGATGGTGCTGTTCCAGATCTCCAGCAGACGGTCATGGCTCCAGATGCCGGCGTTGCCGAATACAGCGTAATTCCCCGAAATGGTGCTGTTCACGATGTACGATGCCCCGTTGCCATAGAGTGCGGCAGCGCCCGCAAGATACGCGCTGTTTCCGCTGATCGTGGATTCCCGGATCGACACATCGGATCGTGACGAGAGGCCGCCGCCCGAGACATAGCCACCGCCACCTTCGACGATGTTGCCGGTAATCGTGCTGGTCGCGATCGACAAGGTGCCCTGCGAATGGACGCCGCCTCCGCTTGCGTAGCTGTAGCTGCACGCTGCCGGCAGTACTTCGTTGGTCTCGACCGTACTCTGCCCGAGATAAGTGTCGTTTCGGGAAAACACCCCGCCACCGCGCGCGGCGCAGGCAAAATCCTGCGCCGACGCAACAAGACAATCGCGCACGGTGACATTGCGCAATACGACGCTGCCGCTGGAATAGACGCACCCGCCGAAAGCCGGGTTCTGGCCGGTGACGGCGCCTTCCGCAAACAGGATTCCGCTGGCGTAGAGCGTACCGGCACCATAGTGCGCAATGACGCGGCTGTTGCCGGCTCCAGATATCGTCTGTCCGCTGCCATGCAGACTGATGGTATCGAGCGCTGTGGCCAATTGGCCCGAAGTCAGCGTAATGACGCTGCACGCCAGTTGTGTCAGATCGATGGAATCGCCACTTGCGGCGCTCGCCAGGACGGTCCTCAGACTTCCGGGACCATCATCATCGCAATTGGTGACCGTAAGCGTGTCCGCGACCGACGCACCGACCGCCGGCACATTCTGGATGGTTTGTGCATGGACATCGACAGCCAGGATCGCCGCAATGCCTGCTACAAGCGCGCGTCGGCGCATGTTTGATAAAGCAGGCGCCACGGTCTGCACGAAATATCGCTCAGAGTCCATCTTCACGCAAAATGTTCTGGCCTCCGTCCTCCACCGCATATTCGCCCGGTTTGACCATCAGCCATGATGGCAACCAGTAAACGTGAACAGCGACAGGACGGACTTCGGAGCAGGATGATCATGATCGGATCCCCGGATGTCGTCCCACATGGATCGGCCACCCCTTATACCAATGGATGGCCGGCCATACCAACCGACCGGGAACAGCGATTGCGGACATGAACCTGTCCGAATACGAACGCCGCGGCAATCGATGGCGCCAGGAGTCAGCGGAAAAACGGGACGGGGCGTGGAATCCAAAGCGTGGCACACGGATTGCTTCGCTGGCGACTGAAATCACACAGATGCAGAAGAGAATCGCATGCTGATTTCCGGACTCAGGCAAGCCTTGCGTACACTGCTGCTCCGTCAGAACCGCGGTTACAGCGCTTCGTCGATCCTGATGTTCGCGCTGGGCATCGCCGCGGTGACGACGATCTTCAGCGTTCTCTACGCGGTGCTGCTCGCGCCGCTGCCTTATCGCGATCCCTATCGCCTGTTGTCGCTGGCCGAATCGCGACCGTCCAGCGGGATCGATCTGTTCTCGGTATCCGGCCCGAATTACCTGTCGTGGACCGAACGGACGCACAGCTTCTCGGGACTCTCCGCGTATCTCGACGGCAACGTGAACCTCAACGGCCGCGATGGTGCGATGCGACTCGCGAGCGCCGCGGTGACACCCAATCTGTGGCGCGTGCTCGGCACGCCGCTGGTCGCCGGGCGCACTTTCTCGCAAATCGAGGACAGCCGGAACTCGGGCGTGGTCATCATCGGTGAAGATCTGTGGCGACGCCGGTTCGGCGGCGACACGGCTGTGCTCGGCCGAACCCTGCGCATCGACGGCTCTCCGCGCGTCGTCATCGGTATTGCGCCACGCGAAACCGCCTTGAGCAACGACGCGCAGATCTGGCTGCCGCTCGCGCTGCGCGACGCGACAGAGGGGCGGGGCGACAAACGCCTCAATGTGATTGGTCGTCTCGCACCCGCCGTCTCGCGTACCGCGGCCGATGCCGACATGCGCGCGATCGCGTCCGATCTCGCAGCCCGGTTTCCCGACGACAACCGCGACTGGACGGTCGAGACCGTTCCCGTACGCGACTGGATCGTTGGCGCGCCGATGCGTGCCCGCGTGCTGACGCTCACACTCGCGGTGCTGTTGTTGTTGCTGGTCGCCTGCATCAATATCGCAAACCTGCAAATCGCACGCGCGACCCAGCGCGAGCGCGAAATCGGTGTTCGCCAGGCGCTTGGCGCGACTCGCGCGCGACTGATGCGCCAGATTGTTGCGGAATGCCTGGTACTGGCCGCCATCGGCGGAGTGCTCGGAATCGCGCTCGGCGCAGCCGCGATCCGCGTGACGGCGCACCTGCTCGGCGCATCGGTACCACGTCTGGAATCACTCACACTGGTGTGGCCGGTTGCGCTGGTCGCCCTTGCGATTACCGCACTGACCGCGCTGGTCTGCGGACTTGCACCCGCCGCGGTCGCCGCGCGCTCAAAGGCCACAATCGCGCTGCACAATATCGGACGATCGGCCACGGACGCGCCACGAACGCCCTTGCGCGAGGCACTCATCGTCGCCCAGTTCGCGCTGGCGACGCTCCTCGTCATCGCATCGGTCCTGCTCGTGCAGCAGTTCCGCTCGATCCAGGCGAATGCGCTCGGGTTTACACCGCAGCACGTGCTGACCGCGCGCATTACCTTGCCGGATGACGACAACGGCACCAACTACCGGCGAAATCGGGAGGCCTACGAACGCCTGCTCGGCGAGGTGCGCGGCATACCCGGCGTCGAGCGCGTCGGTCTCGGGAGCGAAATTCCGCTCGGACAACTGAATACGACTTCGATGGCCGTGGCCGTCGGCGCCAGCGCTGCCGAGGCGCGGTCCACCGGCATACAAACTGCGTGGCGCGTCGTGACGGCCGATTTTCTCGACGCGCTCGAGGTCCCGCTGCTGCGCGGTCGCAACTTCGCGGCTTCCGGCGAGGCCAGCCACTCGATGCTCATGAGCGCGGGCCTGGTGCGAAGACTGTGGCCGCGCGGCGACGATCCTCTCGGGCGGCGCGTGACACTGAGCAATGGCCAGACCTACAACATCGTCGGCGTCGTCGGCGACGTTCGCCAAAGCGATCGTGCGGGCGATCCCACGCCAAGCGTCTACATGCCGACAACCTGGATCACGCTCTCGACCATGACGCTGGCGCTGCGTACTCACGGTGACCCGACCGTTTCGATCGGCGCGGTGCGTGAAGCGGCGCGTCGCGCGATACCGGGACATCCGCTGTTCGACATCCGCACGCTCAGCGATGTCGCGGCCGCAAACGTCGCGGAGCCGCGTGCACAAACCGCGGTAGTCGCGCTGTTCGGAGCCGTGAGTCTGCTGCTGGCCGCCATCGGCGTCGCCGGCCTCACCGCGTTCCTGATCGCGCGCCGCACACCCGAACTGGCGGTGCGCATGGCGCTCGGTGCGTCCACATGGCGCATCGTGCTTCACGTCATGTCGCGCGGCGGCATGTTGTGCGTGACCGGCATCGTCACCGGTTGCGCGCTTGCCATCGCGCTGGCACGCGGCGTGAACAGCATGGCTTTCGCGCTGCAGGTGAATATCGAACCGAGCCTCGTCGGCACGGCCGTCTGCCTGAGTGCAATCGGTCTGGTGGCCTGCTGGATTCCGGCCCGACGAGCAGCTGCAATCAGCCCGAGTCTGGCACTGCGCGGGGAATAGGCGATTGAGGTTGCGCCACTCGTAGCGTCAACGCCAGCCCGACGCGGTCGGCTGGGCGAAATACGCTTCGGCTTCGCCGGCAGGGACCGGCAGGCCGTAGTGGAAACCCTGCAACTCGTCGCAACCGATACCCTTCAGAAATGAAGCCTGTGCCTGGTTCTCAACGCCCTCGGCGGCCACCGTCATCTGCAACTGGTGGGCCATCGCGACGATCATCCGGGCGATGGCGGCATCATCGGATGCGTCCGGCAGGCCGTGCACGAAGCGCTGATCGATCTTGAGCTTGTCGATCGGAAAATCCTTGAGGTAGGCCAGGCTCGAATAGCCGGTGCCGAAATCGTCCAGCGCGAGCTGCGTGCCGAGTTCCTTGAGCTTGGTCAGGGTGCCGCGCACCCTGTTGACGTTCTCCACCAGCGAGCTCTCGGTCAGTTCGATGATCAGAACGCCCGGCGGCAGCGCGTGCCGCCGCATGGCGCTTCCGATATGCGCAACCAGCCCGGTACGCTGCAGTTCCAGCACCGAAATGTTCACCGCAATCGTGAAGTCGTGGTGACCGCGATCCAGCCAGACGCGCGCCTGGCGGCACGCCTCGTTGACGGCCCATTGACCGATCTCCGGCATCAGGCCCAGCGTTTCGGCCATCGGGATGAAGCTGACCGGTGAAATGCAGCCGCGCTCGGGATCATTCCAGCGCAACAGGGCTTCGAAACCGGTCAAGGTGCCGGTACGCGTGCCGTGCAGCGGCTGGTAGTGCAGCTCCAGTTCACCTCGTTCCACCGCACCGTGCAGACATCGGCCCACGACCAGGCGTTCCTCGATATCGCGCATCTGCTGGGCGGAAAACTTGCAGATACCGTCGCGCCCCTTGCGCTTGATGCGTGTCATTGCCGCCTCCGCCCGTCGCAGTAAATCCTGCGGCGACTGGCCGTGATCGGGTGAATGGCTGATGCCGATACTGGCAGTGAGCGCGATCCGGTAATCGCTTCCGTCGATCGGCAGCATCACCGCTTCGCGCAGACGTTGGGCAAGTTCCAGCACCGAACCTTCATTCAAATCCGGCACCGCGACGACGAACTCGTCACCGGCGAAGCGCGCGATATGGCCGTTCTCACCCAGCGTCGCGCGCAACCGCTGCGCAACGCGCATGAGTACGTCGTCGCCGATGACGTGACCCATCGATTCGTTGACAGTGCGAAACCGATCCAGACCGACCAGCAGTACCCACACCGAGTTCGAGGCCCGCAACATCGACGCCAGGGCCTCCTCGAGTATCAGACGGTGCGGCAAACGCGTGACCGCATCGTGGGTATCGGCATAGGCCAGCGCCGCTTCGGCCTCGCGGCGCGAGGTCACGTCATGGGCAACGGCAAACGCGAGGTTGTTGGGCCCGACGATCGACTCCCACGCGAGCCATCGGAAGCTGCCGTCCTTGCATACGAAACGGTACACGACTTCACTGACGCGCATGCCCGCCCCGCTCAGATATGCGACGGCATCGCGCGCAATCGAGCGATCGTCCGGATGCACGAATTCCAGATAATGCCGCGACGCCAGTTCTTCGGGGTTGTAACCGGTCACCTCGGTGAAGGTCGGGTTGGCCTGAACGATGCGCTCCGTCACGGTATCGAAAATGCAATAGATTTCGATCGACATGTCGAAGAAATAGTCGCGCTCGCGCAGGCGCGAAATCAGCTGGGCGCTTTCGATCGCTATTGCGGTGATCGAAAGCATGTCGTCGACGAATTGCAGCTCTTCCTCGCCCGGCTCGCGCACCTCGGGGTAATAGATCGCGAAGGTTCCCAATACCTGCTCGTAGCTGCCGAATACCGGTGTCGACCAGCACGCGCGCAAGCCATGTGCAAGTGCGGCGTCCTTGTAGTCGTTCCAGTACGGGTGCGTGGCAATGTCCGCAACGACAACCCGTTCGCGACGCCAGATCGCGGCTCCGCACGAACCGCAATGGTCGCTGACCTCAAGCCCGTTCAATCCGCGGCTGTAGGCGTCGGGAATGCTTGGCGCAGCGCCATGCAGCAGATGCTTGCGCGTGGAGTCAACCAGGAGCACTGAACACAGCGATCCCGGGTTGAGCGCCTCGTGCAAACGGGCGATCTGAGTCAGGCTCTCGGCGAGTGGTTGTTGCGCCGCGATGCCCGCCAGAATATTTCGCTGCCCAGCCTGCATTTCCTCGGCGCGTTTGCGCCGGGTCACATCGAACAGATAAACAGTCAGGCCGTCGGGCGAGGGATAGATGCGGGTCTCGAACCAGCGATCAAAGCCTGTGTAGTGCTGCTCGAGTGTGAGCGGCTGTTGCCCGGCCATCGCTTTTTCGCAGGCGAGACGGAAGCGCACATCCGCCGCGGTGGAAAACTCCAGCCAGATATTCTTGCCCAGCAACTCGTCCGGGGCGCGCCTGAGCAGCTCTCCTGCCTCTGCATTGACGTGCGTAAAGCGCCAGTCCATGTCGAGCGCCACACACGCATCGCTGATGCGATCGTACGTGCGATGGAACTCCAGGTCCTCCCGAAGTTGTTCCACAACTACGTACTCCCTGGTTTTGAACCGCAGCGCGGTCAAACAAGCGCCCGCGCCTCGATTTCAATGCGATCGTTCCGTCAATGTATACCCAAACAGCGCCAAAATGGAGTGCGCGAGCCGCGTGCGCCGCGCGCGCCCAATCTGGCCGGGCGTACTGCTCGCACAAGCAATGTGCGATCGCACGCCCGCCTCGCGAAGGTGGGCATGATGTATCGCCGGCTGGTCGAACGGCGCCTGTCAACCTCGCTCAGCCGGTGTTTTGCAGGGCCAGTGCGACTCCGTGCACGCTCGACGTCAGCGCACCGAAAAGGGTGTCGTCCGAACGACCGGATGCCCTCCAGCGCTGCAGGAGATCGACCTGAATCAGGCTCATCGGATCGGCGTAGGGATTGCGCAGGCGGATCGACATTGCCAGACGCGGATCGTCGGCCAGCAGGGTCTCCTTGCCGCGCAACCGCAATACCCAATCGAGCGTACGCTCATACTCGATGCCTAGCAGTGGAAAGAATTTGGCGTGCAATGGCCCGGCTAGCTGCGAAAAGCGCTCGGCGATATCCACGTCGCTCTTGGCCAGCACCATCTCGAGATCTTCGATGAGCGTGCGAAAGAACGGCCAGTCACGCGCCATCTCGATGAGCATGCCTTCGTCTCCGCGCGCGGCAGCCGCTTCGAGCGCCGAACCGACGCCATACCAGCTCGGCAGATTCGAGCGGCACTGCGTCCAGGCGAACACCCACGGAATCGCGCGCAGGGCGGTCGCCGCACCGCTCGCGCCGCGACTGGGTGGTCTGGAGCCGAGCGTCATGCGCTCGATCACGTCGATCGGCGTGGCCAGCCGGAAGTAATCGACGAAATCCGGTGTCGCGCCGACGAGTTGACGGTAGACGCCTTCACCTTCGCTGGCGCATCGCTTCATGACCTCGCGCCAGCGTGCCTCACGCTCATCGGGCGGGCGCGGACGCAAGGTTGCAGCAAGGACCGCACCGACGGTCTGTTCCAGGGTCCTGAGCGCCAGCGCGCGCATGCCGTATTTGCGGTGGATCACCTCGCCCTGTTCGGTCACGCGCAGATGGGCGTTTATGGCGCCGCGCGGCGCGGCCATGACGGCGCGTGAGGTCTTGCCGCCGCCGCGGCTGATCGAACCGCCGCGGCCATGAAAGAACACGATACTCACATCGTGTTCCAGCGCGACCTGAAGCAATTCGACCTGGCTGCGCTGCAATGCCCAGCGCGCGGCAAGCATGCCGCCGGCCTTGGTACTGTCCGAATATCCGAGCATGATCGACTGGCGGTTGCCACGCGTTGCAAGGTGCGCACGGTAGGTCGGATCGGCAAGCAATGCGGCGAACGTGCGCGACGCATTGCGCAGATCGCCGATGGTTTCGAACAACGGTGCGATGTCGAGCGGAACGCTGCCGTCTTCCGCAATCAGCCCGCCGGCACGCCCCAGCGCCAGCACTGCGAGCACGTCCGCCGCACAACCCGCCATGCTGATGATGTACAGACCGAGTGCCGCGTCGCCGTAACGACGACGCGCCGCGGCAATTTCGCGGAACACCGCCGTGACCTTGTCGAACGTCTCCTCCGACCCGTGTGGCGGTGACTCGTCGCGGGTACCGGGAGTGCGGGACCAAGGGCGTTCCGCGCGACCGCGCCGGAGAACGCCCTCGCCGCTCGCATACGGCGCAAGCAAACGCGCAAGTGCGGAAGGGTTGTCGGGAAGCGCACCGAGTACCTCGGCGAGAGCCGCCGCATGGACACGCGAGTCCTGGCGCTGGTCAAGGCGTGCCAGATGAAAGCCGAATGTCTCGATGCGGTAGCGCAATCGGCGCACCGCGAACCATCCGGCATGCAGCCCGGCGTGCGCCCGCAAACTGTCGGCGATCAAGTCGATGTCGGCGGCGAACTCGTCCGCCTCGTGGTATCCGGTCGGCGCATCCGCAACAGTCGCTGCGAGACGCGCGCCGACAAGGCGCAGCAGCACGCGATAGGGCATGTCGGCGTGGCGCGGGCGGATACGCGCCGCCGCTTCGGGAAGGCGTTCGCGGTATTCCGCCACGCGCTGCAACACGGCGGGCGCGACGGCGACGCAATCGGTGGTCTGACTGAGCATGCGTGCCAGACGATCGCACTCGCCGCGGTAACATCCGAGGATGCGTTCGCGTTGTGTACGCAGTGTTGCCGCGATGGTCCCGGCGTCGACCTTCGGATTGCCGTCCATGTCCCCACCGACCCACGAGGCAAACCGCAGCACGCGAGATGGTGTCACTCCGTTGCCATAGGCCGAACGCACCGCATCCTCGAGCGCCTCGTAAAAGGCCGGCAGAACGCGATAGATCGGATCGGCGAAGTAGAAAATCACGTGTTCGAGTTCATCCGCAATCGCCGGTTGCAGCGGCGAGGTATCCGCAGTCTGCCAACTCGTCGTCAGCGCCATGCGCAGGCGTGCCCAGTCGGCGGCGCGCTCATGCGGCGTGCGCGGACCATCGAGATCGGCAATCAGTGCGCGCAGGATGTCCTGTTCCTTTTCCAGCAGCGCGCGCCGGGTGGATTCGGTCGGGTGCGCGGTAAAAACCGGCTCGACATCGAGGCGCGCGAGAACCGATCCCAGATCGTCGATCTCGACGCCGGCTGCGCGCAACTTGAGCAACACGTCGTGCAGCCCATCCGGTTGCGGGTCGGCGCCGGCAATCTCGTATTGGCGTCGACGACGTACGCGATGTACGCGCTCGGCAATGTTGACGACCTGGAAATAGGTGGCGAATGCGCGGCTCAACGCGTCCGCGGTCGCAGCATCGAGGCCGCGCAGGCGCGCCGCGAGTGCAGTCAGTGGACCGTCGCGTTTGCGGCGTGCGATTGCAGCCTTGCGCACCGCCTCGACGCGCGCGAAGAATGCGTCGCCCTTTTGCTCGACGAGCAATTCACCGACCAGCCGGCCGAGCCGGTTGACATCTTTTCGCAGCCCTCGATCGGCTGGTCCGAACTTCACTTCGCGTAGCCGCTGCACGGATCCTGCTCGTCCCGGATGAAGCGACGAGCTTAGCAGCCGGGTGCAGTGCCGGACACGCGATGTCCAGGCGCGCACCTTCTCCCCGCGCTACGCCTGCCCCGAGCGAATCGAACAACCGAGCGCGAAAGCTTTCGCGTTCCCGGCTGGCGGTTCAGCTGGCACGCGCGCGCACCAGCAGGTGCTTGGCCAGCGCGCCCTGGAAGCGCCCGATGCCACGTGCCAGATGCAGCGTCGCAAACAGAAGCAAGACACCGAGGACAAACAGCAGCGGTTCGATGACGATCGGCGGCACGTTCCAGTAGCTGGTCGATGCGAATACGGTGTTGTCGTCGATACGGATAACACCGACCCCCCACAGCAGGTGCGCGACCGGCGCCACCACGAAGGCAACCGGCACTACGGTGCCGACGACGGCGATCACGAAATAGGCGATTCCCAACGGCAAACGAAGCAGCATGTAGAACATCGTCGACCAGGTGCGCGGATCGGTGAACATGGCGCCGATGCGCCGCAGCAGCGGCTGATCGCTTTCGCTGTAGAGCGGACGCCGTGGCATGCGCTCCCCCAGCATGACCTCGACAATGCGACCCTCGATGAGCGACAACATGCGCAGCGTGCCGATGAACAAGGCTGCCAACGGCAATCCGATGATCAGGATCATCGTGCCGAGCGAAAGACTGATGCCGACCACGGTCCAGACGAAGTAGAAGATCCCGGTCGGCAGTGCCAGCAGCATGTAGAACATGGCCGCGTAAGCGCGCGCGTCGGCGCCGACGCCGAAGAATCGTCCCATCGTCGATTTGCGTGCCGGCGGTGGTGGTGGACGCAGCGCGCGGGCAACCTTGATCTCTTGATCGCGATAGATATCGGCGACTTCATCCGGTGCGCCGTAGCTGGTCGCGATCTTCGACAGCAGGTCGGCTTCGGCGATATCCGGATGATCGGCAAATTCGGAACGCAGGTGATCCTCGGCGTCATAGAGCGCATCCTGGATCAACGCCTCGTCGGCACCGCGCAATGCGGCACGCAATAGCTGCAGGTACTCCTCGATTGTGCGGGGCACGGGCGCAGTCATGATGATTTCTCCTCGATCACGGCATCGACGAAATCGCGGGTGGCCGTCCAGACATCGGTCCATTCCGCCAGTACGCGACGACCCAGAGTAGTGATGCGGTAATAGCGGCGTGGCGGTCCGGACACAGACGGTTCGACTGCGCTGTGCAGCAGTCCGGCTGCGGCCAGGTTGCGCAGTACCGGATACAGAGCGCTCTGTTTGCCGCTCAGCACGCCTTCGCCGGTGTCGTCCAGTTGCCGCGCGATGCGGTAGCCGTACATCGGGGATTTGGCGCGCGCAATCACGGCCAGCAGGACCAGCGAGACAATGCCGGCACTGAGTTCCTTGTGGAACTTCCACAGATGCGATTCGGTGGCACTCACGCGCGACGTCCGATCCAGGTCGGACCTCCTGCATATAGTCTGATGGTAACTATAGTGTTTACTTGATACTAGTGAATGGGCCGAAAGTCATGATCGAGGCGTCGCCGCAACGAAAAGGCCGCCAGTTTGGCGGCCTGCGGTAATGCAGCGTCGCGATGCTCCACCCCCGGATCGCCATGCAACCCTGCTCGTCTGTGCGCGTTCGGAGCCTTACGGCAACGCCGGTATGGCCAGACTGAGATCGCTGTCTTCGATGGTGCCGGTGCGCATGTTTGGCGGCACATGGCCGACATCGCCGACGGCTATGACGTGGATGCTGCCGTCGGGCGCGATGCGAATTCGCGTGATGCTGACATGGCCGATCGACATGCCGAGCCACGCCATGGTGTCGACCCCGAGAGCGCGTGTGACCAGATAGCGGATCACATTGCCGTGGCAAACGAACAGCTCGGCGCGTTCGGCCCCGGTCGCCGGGCGGAAGTATTCGGCGAAGAGGCGATCGAGCTGCGCCTTGCAGGCCGCGAGTTCCTCCGGCTTCTCGTGCGCCATGATGTCGGCTCGACGCGTGGGCGGCGTGCACTCGGCCAGATCGTCGAGCACCTTGAAGTGCCGCCCCGGAAAGCTCCGGGCAATGACCGCGGCGGTATCGCGTGCGCGTTGCAACGGGCTGGCATACAAGGCGTCGAACCGGGTCGGCAGCCCTCCCAATCGCGCCGCGACCAGATGCGCCTGCGCAACACCGAGCGGCGACAGTCCAGGTCCCAGATGCGCATCCGCTGCCGGATCGGCAACGTAGTTCCCATGGCGCACGAGAATGATGGTCCGCGCCGCCGGCGGCGGCGATTCGGCGTGCGCCGATCCGGCAAATACCAGAATGATTACGCCAATCAGCAATCTGTGCATGTCGGGAGTATCGCGCAAAAACTTCGCGACGCCCAAGCAGCATCGCTTCGCTGCGGTGCAGTCCACGTCGTGTACATGATGCACACCTTGTGTACGCTACCCTGACACGCGGTCCCGGATACCGGACTGTGCCCTCGTCGAGAATGCGGCGCGAACCGTCAGCAACGCAAGACGAAGCTGTCCGCGCCCCTTGGAGACAAACGCCAAGATGGCTCAACCGAATGCAAACGGGAAAGGACGCAACGCGTCTCACAAGTCGCTGAAATTCCTGTATTCCTCCGCGCCGCAGGATCAACCATTCGCCGGGCTCGCGCTCGCAGTGCTCGGTGTGGTCTATGGTGATATCGGGACCAGCCCGATCTACGCATTGCAGCAGTGTTTCGTCGGTGCGGCTTCGCTGCCCGCAACGACCGACAACGTGCTGGGCATTCTGTCGCTGATCTTCTGGACGCTGATTCTGGTCGTCTCGCTCAAGTACATGACCTTCGTGCTGCGCGCCGACAATCGCGGAGAGGGCGGCATTTTCGCGTTGCTCGCCTTGCTGCGACCGAACATCGACAGGGACAAGCGGCGGCGGCGCGCGCTGATCCTGCTGGCACTTGTCGGCGCGGCGATGCTGTACGGCGGAACCATGATCACGCCCGCCATCTCGGTGCTGAGCGCGGTCGAGGGCCTGCAAGTCGCCGCACCGTCCCTGCACTCTTTCGTAATTCCGATCACCGTGATCATCCTGATCGCGCTGTTTGCGGTGCAACGTCACGGTACGGCAATCGTCGGTGCGGTCTTCGGCCCGGTTACCCTGTTGTGGTTCCTGGCGCTGGCGGTGCTCGGAGTTCGCGGAATCATGCAGGCGCCTCTCGTGCTTGTGGCAGTGAATCCCTGGTACGCGCTGGAGTTTTTTCTGCACAACGGCTTTGCCGGTTTCCTGATTCTGTATGCCGTATTCCTGGTCGCCACCGGTGGCGAAGCCCTGTATGCGGACCTCGGCCATTTCGGACGAAGGCCGATCCGTCTGGTCTGGTTCGCCTTCGTGCTGCCAGCGCTGCTGCTCAATTACTTCGGACAGGGTGCGCTGCTGATTGCCGAGCCGCACACGATCGAGCATCCATTCTTTCACCTCGCTCCGACCTGGGCGCTGTACCCGCTGGTCATTCTGGCGACGGCCGCAACCTGTATCGCTTCGCAGGCGGTAATCACCGGTGCGTATTCGCTGACGCGCCAGGCAATCCAGTTGAACAACCTGCCGCGTTTCCATGTCGAGCAGACCTCGGCCGACTCGCGCGGTCAGATCTACATGCCGCTGGTGAACTGGATACTCATGATCGCCGCCATTGGTCTGGTACTGGTGTTCCAGACTTCGACCAATCTGGCTGTCGCATACGGGGTCGCGGTCAACTCGACCATGGCCGTCACCACGGTGCTGGCCTTCAATGTCGCACGCGAACGCGGCGGCTGGAGCCTTGCGACGGCATCGGCCTTCCTGGTCGGTTTCCTCGCCATCGATCTTGCGTTTCTCGGATCGAACACGCTCAAGATTCCCGAAGGCGGCTGGCTGCCGCTGGTGATCGGCCTCGGACTGTTCGTCGTGATGACGACCTGGACGCGCGGGTCACAATTGCTGGCCGAGCGCATCGAGGAAAACACGATCGCACTCGACACCTTCATCGGACGCATCAAGAGCGAAGGCGTGTCGCGGATCGCAGGCACCGGAATCTTCTTCACCGGTCGCCTGGTACAGGCTCCGCCCGCACTGCAGAAACTCGTGCAGCACACCCGCGCCCTTTATGAAACGGTGATCCTGGTGACGGTGATCGTCGAACAGGTCCCGAAGGTCGGCAAGGAAGAACGCTTGGAACTGAGCGAGGTTTCGGACGGCTTCTACCGACTGGTGCTGCACTACGGCTTCATGCAGGGTCCGAATATTCCATCGGAACTTGCGGGTTTGAAAGACCATGGCCTCGCACTCGATCTCGGCCAGGTCCATTACATCGTCGGCCAGATCGACATGCTCGCCGGGCGCAAGCAGAAAGGCATGGCACATTGGCGCGATCGCCTTTTCGTCTGGATGGCGCGCAATACCGCCGACACGACCGCGTCGTATCACATTCCAGCAGCGCAATCGATGACGGTCGGCATGCAGGTTGCGATCTGAGGATGGCAGATCGAGTCCGACAAATCAGCGTGGCATGGATCTCCCGCGGCGCAGCGCATCAGACAAGTGCGAGCAAGGTCGGCCTGGAATACAGGAAGCCTGTTCCGGGCAGGGTGTCGTATGAGATCGGGAAAAGCGCCGAGCTTCGACCCGAGCACGCCGGCGGCGACCCGCTGCAGATCAATCCCTCATCGCCAGCCGCTCCGGTCGCAACGCGCCGCTGTGATACGCCAGCTCGATCATCTCTTCAAAGAAGTCGACCTTCTCGCTGTCGCTGAGCTTCATCCAGGCACGCAGGTTCGCCACTTCCGCTTTGCGGAACGCATCGCTCGTTCGATCCCCTCCGTCAACTTTCGTCATCCGCCCTTCGTCCTGAATCTGTCGCAACTTGGCGATGTCCTCCAGATCGCGCGGCCGTCCGGCAGCCTGCTTCATTGCGATCGGATGCTCAATGCTGGCCACGCAGACTCGGATTCCATCGATGTTCTTGCTCACCGCATCCCGCAACAGCGAATCGAACGCGATCGGTTCCCTCGTGAACAGACCGATCGAACGCATCGGATTGGCTGGATCCCATAGCTGGAACACGAGCATGTTTCGCTGCTCGATCCATTCCTCGCGTTTGCGCGGGTCGGCGAATTCCTCGATCGCGACCGGCAGGCGTGGCCTGAGTTCGATGCTGTCCAGCGCGGCCGCTGCGCGTTTGCAGTTGGCCGGAGCGAACCCGATGACCAGATCGAGATCGGCGGTAGCACTAAGGTAGCCGTGGAGAATCACAGCCATCCCGCCGACGATGACATAGTCGACACCGGCATCGTTGAGCGCCGCGAAGATCTGGCGGACGTTGAAGGCCATCGATTGTCGTTTCGTTGCGGCGAAGCTGATCGGTTATCTTGGGCCGGCTGCAGCGCGCAAGCAACAACCCACGGGACCGTCTACGTGACGAGCCACTGAGTGCGCGCAAGGCGCATGCGCCAGTTGTGCCTTTGCGCAGCCGGTTCCGACGTGTTCAAGGTGAACCCACAAGAATCGATCCATGCAAACAAGCGTCACAACAAGTTCCAATACCCTGCTGTTCTCGCGCGAATGGCGAGCCTTTACCATCGGCGCGGTGAGCCTGTGCTCGATGATCGCGTTCGAAGCCATCGGCGTAGCCGCCGGCATGCCGGCGGTAGCCTCCGCACTGAATGGGATAGCGCTTTACGCGCTGGCGTTCGCCGGTACCCTTGCAGGCTCCGTTGTGGCCATGGTGTGGGCCGGTCGGGATTGCGACCGGCACGGTCCGTTCCGATCGATGGCCTGCGGCATGGCGCTGTTTGCCGCGGGCCTGCTGCTGGCCGGACTGGCCGGATCGATGAGCGTGTTCGTGGTGGGTCGCGTCATCCAGGGTCTCGGGGTCGGCGCACTCGTCGTGGCGTTGTACGTGGCGGCGGCGCGCGCATTGCCGTTCGCACTGCATCCGCAATTGTTCGCGCTGTTCTCGACCGCCTGGGTGGTGCCGGCGGTGATCGGGCCGGCAATTGCCGGCTGGATTGTCGAACAGTTCGGCTGGCGTTGGCTGTTCCTCGGTATCCTCCTCCTGCTGCTGCCGACGGCGGCGCTGATTCTGCCGCCGCTGCGCGGCGAAAACGAACCTGTCGCAACCGCGCAACGATCGCGACGCGACCTGGGCTGGGCGCTGCTGGCTTCGATCTGTTCGGTCACCCTGTCGACCAGCGCCTACGCGAAAGGCTGGGCGCCGCTCGTCATCGTCACCTCGCTTGCGGCGATTCTGCTCGCCGCCGCGCATCTGCTGCCCACGGGAACATTGCGGCTGCTGCGTGGACTGCCCGCGGTGATCGCACTGCGCGGATTGAATTCGGCGGCGTTTTTCCTCTGCGAGGCGTTTGTCCCCCTCTGGTTGCATCAGCAACGCGGCTGGTCGATCACCGCTGCCGGCCTGGCACTGACCGGCGGCGCGCTGAGCTGGAGCATCGGCAGCAATCTGCAATCACGGATCGCGAACGAAACCACAAGACATTCCTGGCTTGCCCGCGGCTGCCTGCTGCTCGCGGCCGGCATCGCCGTCTGCGCGGCGACCGTGTTCGGCATGCTGCCCGACTGGACGATGCTGGTCGGCTGGTCGACCGCCGGATTCGGCATGGGCGTCTCGTTTCCGATGCTCGGCGTGCTGACGCTGAAGCTTGCGCCACGGCATCAGCAGGGAACCTGTTCATCGGCATTGCAGTTGTGTGCAGCGCTTTGCACCAGCGCCGCGCTGGCAATCGGCGGCCTGGTGTTTTCGCTGCTGCACGCAACCATGCCGCTCCAGGCATTTGCGAGCATCTTCATCCTCTCGGCCGCATTCGCGGCAGTCGCTTGGTCGAGTGCGGGAAGGGTCCTATCCGAATAATCCAAGGCGAATGGCTGTACTGATGGGAATCAGAGACATTCTTCCCCGCAGGAGTGCAGCTGCCCTTCCTCGTCACGAGACCTTCTTCATCGTGGACCGGTCGTGATGCCAGCTCGCCAGCAAGGTCTGCTCGCGTTCGCGCGACAATCCGGCATGAAGTTGCGATTGCCGCACCGCAGACTGACTGCGGAACCAGCTCAGCGTGTCGACCGCAGTCGCGGCAAGCGGTCGAAACGTGAGGCCGGCCGCGAGCGCGCGCTTGATGCTGCGCCGCGCGAATCCGGCGCTGTCGCCATGCGCCGGAACCCAGACCGGCAGATCCGACCAGGCCTGCACCTTGTTGTTTTCGAGAAACGTGCTGGGGACCCAGGTCAGTCTGGCCCGTGCATGGATCGCCGAATCGATCGTGGCGAGCATGTCGCGCATGGTCATTCGGTGTGCCGGCCCGGTCGCATTGTAGATTCCGAAGCGACGCGCTTCGACCATGCGGATGGTCCATTCGGCCAGATCGCGCGCGTCGACCATCTGCACCGGATCCGATCCGTCGCCGGGTGCGAGCACTTCGCCGCCGCGGGCGAGGCGCACCGGCCAATAGGTGAAGCGGTCGCTTTGATCGCCAGGGCCGACAATCAGGCCGGGGCGGATGATCGTGGTGACGCCAGGAAACTGTTTTTCCGCCTCGCGTTCGCTGACGGCCTTGAGCGGACCATACAGGCCGCCGATATCGGCGTGCAGGCTGGCCATGGTTTCGGCCATCGCATCCTTGCCGCCGTATTTGGCCAGTGCCGAGGACTCGTCGGCGCCGGCTTCGGCATTGTCCGCGTACACCGAAATGGTCGAAATGAAAACGTACTGCTTCACGTTTCCGCGCAAGACGCGGCCGGCGTCGCGCACCCAGAACGGCAGAGTGGTCGGGTTGTCGATGCACACATCCCATGTGCGGCCTTCGAGCGCCTTCAACTTGCCGCTATCGCGGTCACCCAGCAATTCCTCGACCTTCCCCGGC
Source organism: Rhodanobacteraceae bacterium (assembly GCA_049588955.1). GTDB lineage: Bacteria > Pseudomonadota > Gammaproteobacteria > Xanthomonadales > Rhodanobacteraceae > Dokdonella_A. The sequence continues at coordinate 30,742 of JBAVZT010000483.1, forward strand.
CACTCGATCTTGTGCCGGCCCCGGTTGAAAACGGTGACTCGATGGCCGCGGGCCAGCGCATAGCGCACCTGATCGGGGCCGGTAAAACCCGTGCCGCCGAGAATCAGGATGCGCAACGGCCGCAATGCACGCTGCACGGCCGCCGCTGCATCGCCGGCGAATCCGCGCAATGCCAGACCGGCAGCGGTTGCAATGGACAGCTTGAGCAGATTTCGACGGGAAGGTTGCATTGGGTCTCCGGTGAGAGCGTTTGAATCGGTTTCCCGCACTCCGCGCGTGTGCGCATCTATGCGATAGTCGTTTCCGGTTCGTGATGCGATTGCGCCAGCGCGAAATCGATCGCCGCACAAACCGCCGCCACCTGCGCGGCGTTGCATTGCCCGGCATTTGCGCGAGGGCTGTCGGGATAGACTTCGGTAGTCGTCTTGTAGGGTGCATTGGTGATCCCCGCACACAGGCCAAGCTTCTTGAGCGGATAGTTGATGACGCCTGGCGCGACCATGGGCGAGCCAATGATCTCGCCATTGCGGTCGGCCGGCGCAATATGGCTGACTCTCGCCACCGCCGCGATGATCGCCTGCTGGAACGCAGGTTGCGGCTGCTCGCTGTCGTCGACCAGATAGAAGCCGTCGGGAATCTCGCCCTTCTCGAACGGTTTCCCGTCGCGGGCGGCCAGTGCCGGGCGAAACTCGGATTCGTCGGTATCGGTGGTTTCGTGCAGGTCGACATGGACCAGCACGCGATCGCGCATCGGCGCGACCAGGCGCATCAAAGCGGCCGATTCCGGCGCCGGGCTGTCCTGGCGAAACGAGCGGTTCGGATCGACCGCATCCGGATTCCAGCGGTGAATCATTTCATAGGCCCAGGGGCTGACACACGGCGCGACCACGAGATTGACCCGATCCTCGTAGCTCGACGCATGCTGATCGACAAACTGCAAGGCTCCATGCACACCGCTGGTTTCATAGCCATGCACGCCGCCGGTGACCAAGATGGCGGGAAGCTCGTCGCGCCAGTCGCGACTCCTGATTGCTAACAGCGGGTAGCGCTCGGCGCAATAATCAAGGCGCCCATACTGCACAACGTCATAGCGCGCCCGCAGCGCCTCGATCCGGTTCAGCACGTCCACTTTGTAGCTGCGTCTCGGAGTCTGTCGTGACCGCCACGCGGACACGTCGGCAGCACTCCACGGAACGCCGGGTGTGCCGATCGGGTAGTGTGCCTGGAAGGCCATCACGTCGCTCACTCTGCCGTTGCATCAATCGAAGGCGAGGCACTGTAGCACTGGCCTGAAAATGGGCAGTGACGAAACGAAGCGGTGAAGGATCTCTGGAATACCCAGCTTGCCAGGGGGATCATGCGGACCCGCGCCGGGCGCCGGGGCGGTGTTCGGGATGACGATATTCCGGCAGGAACAGCACAATCAGCGCTGCCAGCGCGGTGCCTGCCGGCACTGCCGCCAGCGCGATCCGGAAATTGCCGCCGGTCAGGTCGGCAAGATAGCCGACGAGCGGCTGGAACAGCAGGGCGCCGGCAATGCCGATCATGTTGACGAATGCCACGACGGTGCCGGCCAGCCGATTTTCCTGCCCTTCCTTGGCCATCGCAAAAGTGAGCATCTGCGGACCACCGAAAAAGCCGGCCGAGAACAACAGGCCGCCTTCCAGCCCGGTCGACCCGGGCAGGTAGAGCACTGCTGCGTACGCCAGCGCGGTCAGCAAAGCGCCCAGGAAGACCAGATACTTGCGGTGACCGAGCCGGTCGGAAAGCCAGCCGCCTGCCAGGCTGCCGGCGGTCATGCCCCAGAACACCATCGATACCAGCGTCTCCGCGGTGACCGGCGATAGATGGTGGTCCTTGACCAACTCGGTGGTTCCCCACAGGCCGCCGTAGACATTGACCGGCAGGTAGTAGAGCAGACCTATGATCGCGATTACCCAGGTACGCGCGTTGCCGATCACCGCCGCCAGACTTTGCCTGGCATGCATGGCAACCGTTGTCGACGCCGTGGCTGCCGGCGACGGTGGTTCGCGCAGAAAGAGGAACGCGACCAGAAACAGCATACCTCCGACCGCTGCGGTTGCCAGAAACACCTCGTGCCATCCGCTGGTTTCGATCAGCCCCGACAGCACCACGCCACCAATGGCCGTGCCCAACATGCCCATGGAGTTGACCGCGCCGGAAAGCAACGCAAAACGACTCGGCGCGAACCAGTGATTGACCAACCACAGCGCCGCGACAAATGCGAACGACGCACCGAAGCCGGTAAGCGCTCTACCGCACTCTGCCACCACGACCTGGCCGGTCGCCGCAAACGCCAGCACGCCGAGCGCACAACAGAAGCTGCCCAGCAGGACAAAGCGCCTGGCGCCGAAGCGGTCGAGCAACAACCCGACCACGATCTGCATCGGCGCGTAGACCCAGAAGAATAGGCTCGCCAAAGCACCGAAGCCGCCATCCGACAGAGCGTACGCCTGCTTGATGGAGCCGGCCGCCAGACTGGGCTCGATCCGGGTCACGAATTCGAACAGGAAGAACGCCGAAGCAATCGCGAAGGCGACCCATGCGGTGCGTGACGTTTTGCGGTCGGACGAGGGAATGGCGAACACCTGCAATCGATCCACGCCATGTTTTAGCACGCGCGAGACCCTTCGTCGCACGGCTTGACGAGCAGCGAACCGGAAGTCCTTTTTCGTTGCCGGACGTGGGAACCCTCAGCGTGCGTTGCATCTTGCAGCGGCGACGGGTACTCGCGAGGCGATATCAATTCCGAATCGGTTCCGCATCCTGGTCAAGGTATCGCTCGGCGGGTGCGAAGGCCACCGGGACGCGGCCAGCGTACAAGAAAGCACAACCTGACCAAAGGCGACGCCGAGTTCGGCGTGCGATCGAAAATCGCGAAATTATCGCCGATGAAACTGCGCGTAGGGGCATCCGGCCCACGGAAGCGGGGCATGCGTCAAGGCCTCCGCCAGGACGCGAGCATGGCAAACGCGGCAGTGATTGACACTCCCTGCCCCCGGTACAACCTGCATCACCTTCTCCCAGCGGCAAAGCTCGTAGCCTGCCCGGCGAGTCTCGGAAAGCGCTCGCAAGGGAGACTCCTTCCGGGACTCCCTGATCAGTGCCGAATAGATCCTTGCCTTCAAACGAGCCGGCGCGGACACGGCCGTGTCTTCATGGTCGGCCAGATCCTGGAAGAACTGGTCGTCGGCAATTACGGGCCGCTTCCGCTCATTCACGATTCCACCTCCGCGCGAAGTCGGCGCGCGATCGCGCCAGTAGCCGTTCCACCGCTTTTTCGGTCCTTCCCGTCATCTCGGCTATTTCACCCAGAGATCGATGGTTCCAGTATCGCCAGCGAAGAACAATCCGGTAGCGTTCGGGCATCCGCAACAGGATGTCCCGAATTCTTGCATCCGTGCGCTGGCGATCGACGCTTCCCTCGAAGTCGACCAGTTCGACCGGCTCGGAATGCCCGCGGTCGTCTTCATCCGCACCATCCCGAGGCATTTCCCGAAGCCGCCGACTGTAGAAGTCCGCGACCTTGTGGCGTGCGATTGCACACAACCACGTATTCAGGCTCGCTTCCTTTCGAAAGCGTCCAAGTTGAGGCCACGCGGCAAGAAATACTTCCTGACAAAGCTCCTCGACCACTTCCTGCCGATCGATCCGGCGCGACAGAAAACTGTAGACCACATCGGTCGATGTCTGCACGAGAATCGCGATCGCCTTGCGGTCTCCCGCGAGAACATCGGCAATCAGAGCCTCCTGATCCGTCGCCCCCCCCGTGTTCGACCGCGCGCTTCCCGCCGGCTGCCCCGGGTGACCTGTCGACTCCCGGAGCACGTCTTCAGTGGACACCGACGCGAGCCCCCGAACGATAACGGTTCCTGCAGCGCACAACGAGGGACGGCCTGGGGTCGTGCGCATGCATCGTCATTATCTATGATAGTCGCAAGGAGGGGAGGATTCCCCCTCGATCGCCCCGGCATGCTGCCAATCCGGGGTGGAACCCTTCTCGTTGCGGCATGCGCCGGCGTACTGCGTGGCGACGAGCAGAACCATGATCGGTTGCGAGGCGCCGCAAAGGCACTTCGATCCGCATGCGTGCGTCCTCGAGCATGCCGATCCTCATGGCGACGGCGCGTGTTCCGTCGTGTTGCGACGAGATCGGGATCGGGGGGGTACCGGCTTGCGCAACCAACGATGCGAACGACCACGCCGTCGCGACCGGCCCGCCGGCACATGCGGACCGATCAGCCGATCATTCCATCGCCGCGCCTTATCCGCCCGACGGCGCCGGCAGGCGTTCGCGTGCGACAGCTATTTTCTTCCGCATACCACCGCTAGCGCGCGGCGACTTCGCGAAAATCCGCATGCAACACGGCCGGCGCCTTTGCCACGCCGGCCTCACATCATGGATCGATGGGTGCTGCCGAGCTGGCCGATTTCAGCTCGCGGCGAAATCAATCTCTTGACCTGGCCACGACGGTACCGTCGTCCGGATCGACCAGCAGCTCGACATCCTTGCCGTCGCTGGTCCTGGCATCGGCACTCCACAAGCCATCGTCGAACTCCACATCGCCAATGTTCTCGTAGCCCTGCGCAGTCAGCTTGGCCTTGACCTCGTCCTTGTCGAGCCTGGAAGGCGCATCTTCCGGATACACCTTGCCGGAAAGCGGACCGACCTTCAATTCGACCCAGTCATCGTTGCCGCCGCGCGCCTTGGTCTGCCATACACCGTCCTTGAATTCGAGGCCCTTGACCTCCTTGTAACCTGCCTTGGCGATGTCGGACTTGATCTGTTCTTCGCTCAATGCATCGGTGGGCCTGGGGAAGATGGTCGTCGTCGTGGTCTGCTGCACGGTCGTGCCGGCACTCGCCGCGGGCTCCTGTGCAAACACGAGTGGACTCGCCAGCATGGTCGCCGCCGCGCCGATGGTCATGGAAAGAATGCGTTTGCGCATGATCGTCTCCTCGCTGAATACCCGACGCAGGGTGCACGGGCGATTCTCAATCCGCGATGAATCGATCGATCCGCCTAAGCGTGGATTCATTGTCGCGACATCGCCCGTTCAGGGCGCACAGCAGCAGCCGAATCCGGAAAACCTTCGATGCGCATCGACTGCTGCGCCGGGACGGGCTGCAAGATCGCAAGCGCGCGCTGGAATTGAAACCGGCGCTGCTTCGCGTATTTCGCCGACGGCGAGACGTCTCCGTACAGTTCCTGTTCAGTCGGCAGATTGGGGCGCGCGCAAGCATGGCGCAATCACGGCTCAGTCGTGGCGCCAGAAGCGATCCATCTCCAAATAGGTGAACGAAGCCGACCACGTGATCAGCACGAAGCCGCACAGTGCCTCGGTGCCGGCGAGGAAACGGACCGGGCCGGCGGGAATGACATCGCCGAAACCGACCGTGGTGTAGGTCACGGCCGAAAAATACACATGATCGAACAGGGAGGTGGTCGCCAGGCCATGAATGTTCCCGAAGGCGGAACCGGCCAGCAGCAGCAGGAAATAGGCCATGCCGAAAATCCAGATCTCGACGACGTGCACCGCAAGCACGCCAAAGATCCCGTAAAGCACCCGCCGGCGGCGCCGCACACCGAGATGACCGAGGTGACGGGAAAGCAGCGAAAGCGCCTCGTAGTGGATCAGCACGCACAACGCGACCGCCAGCACAGTCGCCCCGACCACCGCCAGATCGATACCCCAGTTGCCATAGGGGCCGTGCAGCCACGGTGCGACGGCGGGTGCAGCAGCCAATCCGGTGTTCAATCCATCAATCGCTCGCATTTGCGGGAAGACAAGTTTACCGCGCGCTGCATGGCCGGACGCGAGAAAAAAAAGAAAAAGCGGAAAGGGCGACCGAGACAATTGATCGCAACTGCAGGCGGACTGCCTGCAAGACATCTAGCGACGCTGGCACCATGCCACGCGAGCCCCGACTCCACCTCTGGCGATTCGTCTGCCCGTCACCAGCGTCGCGCAAACCGTCAGCACTGCTGGGCAGCGACTGCGCGCGGGGGGATTTTCCCCCGGCAGCGACTGACCGGATGTTGAAAATCAAAAACCGCAAACCTGCGCGCGGGCTTGGTCTGCAAGGTGCGCGCCGCTCGATCAGGAGGAAAGCCATGTCACGGATTCATGGATTCTGCGTGCTGTGGGCCGCTGGTGTCGTGCTGGCGCTGCTTGTTCCGATCGGTAGTGCACAAGCTACAGCCAAGGAGCGGATTCTTCACGCGT
>JBAVZT010000484.1:0-6042 GCA_049588955.1 Rhodanobacteraceae bacterium
TGCGCCCGGTATAGGCGGTCACGTCCTGATGGCTGATGTAGTAGTAGCCGAAGTAAACGACGAAAGCGAGGATCGGCCATAGCTTCAGGCCACGCCGCGTTCCGACGCCGGCGGTCGAATTGCCAAACAACCCCATCGCCCCTCTCCTTGAAGTTTTTCGAGTGACAGCATACTGCGCCGGACGCGCAAATCGTCACGGCTGGGCGGTCAAGGATTTTCGCGCGCGCCGGAATTCACAATTCGCGCGCGACCCGGAATCCGACCCTTGCGCTACGCGTGTTGCTGGCTGCCGCCAGACGAAATGCCGAGCGCACCTGATCGGGATCGCTGCCCCACGAACCGCCGCGGATCACGTGCACGCCGCAGCCGGGATTGACCCACGCGGCACTGTCATGTGGTGCGCGCACGTAATTGTCATGCCAGCAATCGGCCACCCATTCGGAAACGTTTCCGTTCATGTCGTACAGGCCGAACGCGTTGGCAGGGAACGACTCGACCGGCGCCGGTCCCCAGTAGCCGTCCTTGTATCCCGGAAACGCGCGTGACCAGCTGCGTTTCGACGCGGAGCGGTCGCCCGCGCCGGTAATGTTGTCCACCGGATGATCCGGAGCGCCTGCTCCCCACGGATATCGAGTCGCCGAACGCGCACGAAGCGCGTATTCGAATTCCGCCTCGCTCGGCAACCGATAGGGCTTGCCGGTGTGCCGCGACAGCCAAGCCAGGTATGCCTGGGCATCGTTCCACGACACATTGATCACCGGCAACTTGGCAGCGGCGACATTGCCATGATAGTCGTCGCGCCAGGTGACGCCCTGGCGATTGATCATGCGTCCGGTCTTCTCGTCGTAGACGCTGCCGCTGCCGACCCTTTCGGCATCGGTCCGGTAGCCGCTGGCGCTCACGAAATCGCGAAACTCGCCGACCGTCACCTCGGTCTGTCCAAGCGCGAACCCGCTGGTGATGCGAACCTCGCGTGGCGGTTCCTCATTGTCGGCGTGGCCCGACTCGTCCGTTGGCGAGCCCATCATGAAACGGCCGATCGGAATAACCACCAGCGGCGGCGCGGTCCCGCTCAGATCCATCAGGCGATCGCGAATGACCTGACCCGGGCTCAAGCTCGCATAGACGCGCGCATTGTGAAGGCGCCGGTTGAACGCATCGAGACCCTCCAGATCCGGGCTGATTGCCTGCGCGCGGCGACCGAGCCGTTCGGCCATGTCGGCATTTCCGGAATCGAGTGCCGAGCGCGCCTGCGACAACACCGATTCGGCGCGCTGGCGGCGAATGCCTTCCACGCGTGCACGTATGTCCAGCAGCGTGCGCGAACCCGGATGTATCGCCGATGCCTCTGCCAGGATCGCATCGGCACCCGTGAAATCGTCCTGCGCCGCCGCTGCCAGCGCCCGGTCGAGATAACCACGCTCGATTTCGGTCAGCCCGGCTTCGGCCAGTCGATTGTGCGGATCGAGCGCCAGCACCTTGCGGTAGATCGTCAGCGCATTGGGATCGTCGGGTGGATTGGCATGGCCCGCGTGCAGCAGGTCGGCCGCCTGCGCCAGCAACGGCAACACCTGTTGCTGCGTCTTCAGCCGCGCTTGCAACGACGCCAGTTCGTCTTCCGAGTGCGGCAGCGTGGCAAACTGGTCAGCGTACCGCTTCGCCTCGGCCTCGTCGCCGCGTTCGAGCGCGGCGATGGCCCAGTCGCGCACCGCACCACCGATTCGCTTGAGTGCGGCGAGCGCAACGGCGTTGTTCGGGTCCGCCTTGAGTGCCTCGTTGTACAGCGCGATCGCATTGCCGCGCTCCGGCACCGCTATCTTTCCCTGCCGCTCGGCGAGTTCCGCTTTCTTGAGCAACGCCGCAGTCGCCTTGGACGTGGGTAACGGCGGTCCCATCGCGATCGCGTCGGCGAGCGAGGTTCCGCTTTCGTGCCCAGGCGTGACGGCCACGTTCGCGGGCTCTTCACTGCGCACCGCAGCCCAGGGCATCGGAGACGCCCGATTCGGTACCGATTGCGCAATCTGTGGCCGCGGTGGCGCTTCGACATGCAATACGCCGGGGAAAAATCGATAGGTCAGCGCGAAAGCGAGCAGCAGGATGCCGACGGTGCCGCCGAGCGCATTCTTGCTGCGAACATTTTCGGTGCCGGGCATGGCGAATCAGGCGGAATGGAACGATGAGAAGCGGTGCAATCGAACCTTAGGTTAGCATTCGGGGGACCGCAACCGTGTCGTCCCACATCATTTATCCAACCTCACGAAGGAGCCGTCTTGACCGAATGGATTGACCGCACCGAGCTTCTGCAACGCCTGCTCGAACAGCCACCAGCAGCGCTTCATCTCGACACCGAGTTCATGCGAACCGATACGCTGCTGCCACAGCTTGCGCTGCTGCAACTGGCCATCGACGGGCGCATTGCCTTGATCGACCCGCTGGGCGATATCGATCTGGCTCCGCTCGGGCGTTCGCTCGCCGATTCCACACATTGTTGCGTCATGCACAGCGCCAGCGAGGACCTCGAAGCGCTCGCCGCGATTCTCCCGGATGGGCCTGCACACCTGTTTGACACGCAGATCGCGGCTGCGTTCGCGGGCCTCGGGCCGGGTCTTGGTTACCAGAAGCTCGTGCAGCAACTGACCGGTGTCGAACTGGCCAAGGGCGAAACCCGCTCGAACTGGCTGCGCCGGCCACTGACACCGAACCAGATCGAGTACGCCGCGCAGGATGTCCTTTATCTGCCCGACCTGCACGACCAGCTCGGCGCGCTGCTTGCGCAACGCGGTTACAGCGACTGGATGGCCGAGGATTGTGCGCGCATGGTCAAGCGCGCCGCCCAACGCGAGCCGGACCCTGAACCGCAAGTCGCGTTCAGCGGGGCAGCAAACTGGTCGCGCCAACGCCAGGCACTGCTGCGACGCTTGTTGCGTTGGCGCGACGCGACCGCCCACACGCTGAATCGCCCGAGACCGTGGGTGCTCGACGACGCGCGCGCACTTGCGCTCACCGCCAATCCGCCGGCCGACGCCAATGCCCTGTTCGAATGTGTAAAGGGACTGCGGGCAATGCGCGGGCCGCAACGAGCGGAACTGCTGGATCTGCTGCACGCTCCGTTGGCACCCGATGAGCTCGAATTCACGTCGATACCGCGTTCGACCGGCGCTTCGGACAAGAGGATGCTCGCGGCGCTCCGTGAAATCATCACGGCGCACGCGACGGAACTGGATCTGCCACCCGGCCTGCTGTGCGCGCGCCGTCATCTCGAAACGCTGCTGGTGACCGGCTGCTGGCCACCGGCACTGGAGGGCTGGCGTCGCGCGGTGCTGCACGAGGACCTGATGGCGCGACTGGCGGATGAGATGCCGCATGGAAGCGACGCATGAGCTTTGCAAGCATCCATCGGAACTCCGACGCGGCATCGCGGACACTTGCGGGCTTGGCGCATCTCGGCGCCCGCGATATCATGCGCGCCCCGCGCAATGCGCGGTGTCGATCACGTGGGGCGGTAGCTCAGCTGGGAGAGCGCTGCGTTCGCAATGCAGAGGTCGGGAGTTCGATCCTCCTCCGCTCCACCAAGTCAGCATCCGATGGCGCTGCGCCCCCGTAGCTCAGTTGGATAGAGCGTCCCCCTCCTAAGGGGAAGGTCGTACGTTCGAATCGTATCGGGGGCGCCATTTCCCGCGTGCGCGCCCGGCTCCGCGCGCGCGGTGCGCCCTGCATGCCGCCGCCTTGCGCGGTGGCGAAATGGGCTCTCTGTTAGAATTTCGCCTCTTTTTTTGCGCGCTTACGTCCCGGCGGACGTTGCGCGCTCCGGACGCAAAAGGAAACTCATGTCCAGCAATATTCTTCAGGCGCTTGGTCTCTCGGCCGAGCAATCGGGTACCTACCTTGGCCGCGGCGAGTGGTCGAAGACCACGGACGCGGGCGTGCTCGAACCGATCAATCCGGCCACCAACGAGGTCATCGCCAAGGTCCATGCGTCCAGCGAATCGGACTACGAGACCATCGTCGAACGCGCGCAGGAGGCCTTCAAGGTCTGGCGCACGACGCCCGCGCCACAGCGCGGCGAAGCCGTGCGGCTTTGTGCCGAAGCGCTGCGCAAGCACAAGGATGCGCTCGGTTCGCTGGTCGCGCTCGAAATGGGCAAGATCAAGCCCGAGGGCGACGGCGAAGTGCAGGAGATGATCGACATCGGCGACTTCGCGGTCGGCCAGTCGCGCATGCTTTACGGCAATTCGATGCATTCGGAACGGCCCGGCCATCGCATGATCGAGCAATGGCATCCGCTCGGCCTGGTCGGCATCATCAGCGCGTTCAATTTTCCGGTTGCGGTGTGGGCCTGGAATGCGCTGATCGCGGCGGTCTGCGGCGACATCTCGATCTGGAAGCCCTCGCCGAAGACACCGCTGTCGGCGATCGCGACGATCCGCATCTGCAACGAAGCGCTCAAGGGCGGCGGCTATCCGGATCTGTTCTTCCTGTTCAACGACGCGGGCACCGAGCTGGCGCAGAACTTCGTCGACGATGCACGCATCCCGCTGATCAGCTTCACCGGTTCGACCGCGGTCGGCCGGCGTGTCGGCGAACGCGTCGCGCGTCGCCTCGGCCGCTCGCTGCTCGAACTCGGCGGCAACAACGCGATCATTCTCGACGAAAACGCGGACCTGAAACTCGCGATTCCGGCGATCGTGTTCGGCGCGGTCGGCACCTGCGGCCAGCGCTGCACCAGCACGCGCCGCCTGTTCGTGCACGAGTCGATCTTCGATGCCGTGCTCGACAAGCTGTGCGCCGCCTACCGGCAGGTGGAAAGGAAGATCGGCGATCCGACCCAGGCGGAAACGCTCATGGGACCGTTGACCGACCGCTCCGCGGTGCAACGCTTCCTCGACGCGATCGCGAAAGCCGAAGAGGCCGGCGGCAAGGTCGAAACCGGTGGCAAGGCCGTCGCAGGCAAGGGCAATTTCGTGCTGCCGACGATCATCACCGGCGTCGCCAACGAAAGCGACGTGGTGCAGACCGAGACCTTTGCGCCGATTCTCTACGTGATGCCGTTCGACTCGATCGAGCAGGCGATCGACCTGCAGAATGGCGTGCCGCAGGGATTGTCGGCGGCGATCTTCACGCGCGACCTGCAAAGGGCCGAACGCTATCTGTCGGCCGCAGGCGCCGACTGCGGCATCGCCAATGTCAATATCGGAACCAGCGGTGCCGAGATCGGCGGAGCGTTCGGCGGCGAGAAGGAAACCGGCGGCGGTCGCGAATCCGGTTCGGATGCATGGAAGGCCTACATGCGCCGGCAAACCAATACGATCAACTATTCGGATTCGTTGCCGCTCGCCCAGGGCATCAAGTTCACTGTCTGACCCGAACGGAACGAGGCAACGCCGTTGCATCGAGAGTCCGGAGCGCTGTTGATGAATACCGTGCCTGTGCGTACCAGCGGTAGCGCGATTGCAAGCCTGGTACTCGGCGTGCTCGCGTGGTGTGTGCTGCCTTTCATTGGTGCGATCATTGCCGTCGTGCTCGGACACATCGCGCGCGGTGAAATCCGTCGGTCCGAACCTGGTACGGTGGAAGGGGATGGTCTTGCGATCGCCGGGCTGATCCTCGGCTGGGTGCAACTCGCGTTCATCGGAGGCCTGGTGTTCCTGATGGTTGGCGGGATCGGATTGCTCGTGGCATTCGGTCATTGATCCCGTGTACACGCTGGCGCGCCCATTGCTGTTCTGCCTCGACGCGGAGCGCGCGCACGATCTCGCGCTGCTCTCGATCGATGCCGCCTACCGCTGCGGTGTGCAATCCCTGCTTTCCGGAAAACCGGATGCACTGCCGGTAAGACTGTTCGGCATCGAATTCCCGAATCCGGTCGGCCTTGCCGCCGGCCTGGACAAGAACGCGGCCTACATCGACGCGCTGGCCGCGCTCGGCTTCGGATTCATCGAGGTCGGCACCACCACTCCGAAGCCGCAGCCGGGAAACCCGAAGCCACGCATGTTCCGGTTGCCGCGATACCAGGCGGTCATCAACCGGCTCGGCTTCAACAAC
>JBAVZT010000485.1:0-1905 GCA_049588955.1 Rhodanobacteraceae bacterium
CTATTCGGGCGATGTCGCCAAGGCGATCGCCGCGGGGGCCTCCACGGTGATGCTCGGTTCGATGTTTGCCGGCACCGAGGAGGCGCCGGGCGAGATCGAGCTGTATCAGGGGCGCTCGTACAAAAGCTATCGCGGCATGGGTTCGCTCGGCGCGATGTCGCAGGGTTCGTCGGATCGCTACTTCCAGGACGAGACCGATGCCGACAAGCTGGTGCCGGAAGGAATCGAGGGCCGCGTGCCGTATCGCGGGCCGCTGCGCAGCATCATTCGCCAGCTCGAGGGTGGTCTGCGCTCGTCGATGGGCTACTGCGGTTGCGCGAGTATCGAAGCAATGCGCCGCGATCCGAAATTCGTGCGCGTCACCGGCGCCGGCGTACGCGAGGCACACGTGCACGACGTGCAGATTACCAAGGAAGCGCCGAATTACCGGATGGATTGACTTGAACGCAGAGTTGAGGGCAGGGGCCCGGCGATGTCGCACCACTGAAGCCCTAGGACCTCGTCCCTGATTCCCCGCATGCAAAACATCCATCACGACAAGATCCTGATCCTCGACTTCGGATCGCAGTACACCCAGCTTATCGCGCGTCGGGTTCGCGAGATCGGTGTGTATTGCGAAATCTGGGCATGGGATCACGATCCCGCCGCGATTGCCGGTTTCGCGCCGCGCGGCGTGATCCTGTCGGGCGGTCCGGAATCGGTTGCCGTGGCCGGCTCACCGCGCATTCCTGACGCGATATTCCGTCTCGGCGTGCCGTTGCTCGGCATCTGCTACGGCATGCAGGCGATGGCGGTGCAGCTGGATGGCCGCGTCGAGGCCGAACACGAACGCGAATTCGGCTATGCCAGGGTGCGTCCGACCGCGCCATGTCGTCTGTTCGACGGGTTGATCGATCGGCGATCCGATTCGGCCGCTCCGGCCGCATCGGATGCCGCGTCGGGACTGGACGTCTGGATGTCCCATGGCGATCGTGTCACCGTGTTGCCGCCAGGTTTTGTCTCGGTGGCTTCGACCGTGGGCGTACCGATCGTCGCGATGGCCGATGCGACGCGCGACTGGTACGGCTTGCAGTTTCATCCGGAAGTCACGCATACCCGTCACGGGGGTGAAATCCTGCGCCGCTTCGTGGTCGATCTGTGCGGCTGTGCGCAGTTGTGGACCGCCGCCAACATCGTGGAGGATGCGGTAGCGCGCATGCGTGCGAAAGTCGGCGATGCGAAGGCGCTGCTCGGCTTGTCCGGTGGTGTCGATTCGTCGGTCGTCGCGGCGCTGCTCAAGCGCGCGATCGGCGATCAGCTGACCTGCGTGTTCGTCGATACCGGTCTGCTGCGCGAAGGCGAGGGCGATCAGGTGATGGCGACGATGGCCGAACACATGGGCGTGCGCGTGATTCGCGTCGATGCGGCGGAGCGTTATTTCAGCGCGCTGCAGGGCATCGGCGATCCCGAGGAGAAGCGCAAGATCATTGGCGGCCTGTTCATCGAAATCTTCAATGAGGAAGCGACCCGACTCGAGCAGGTCGAATGGCTTGCGCAGGGAACCATCTATCCGGACGTGATCGAATCGGCCGGCGGCACGACCGGCAAGGCGCACGTGATCAAGTCCCACCACAATGTCGGCGGACTGCCCGAGCGCATGCATCTGCGCCTGATCGAACCGCTGCGCGAGCTGTTCAAGGACGAGGTGCGACGCATCGGCGTCGAACTCGGCCTGCCGCGCGAGATGGTGTACCGGCACCCGTTTCCGGGTCCCGGTCTGGGCGTGCGCATCCTCGGGGAAGTCAAACGCGAGTACGCCGAGTTGCTTGCGCGCGCCGATCGCATCTTCATCGAGGAGCTGCGCACGCATGATCTCTACGACAAGGTGAGTCAGGCGTTCGCGGTATTTCTACCGGTGCGTTCGGT
>JBAVZT010000486.1:0-1530 GCA_049588955.1 Rhodanobacteraceae bacterium
CGTAGGGGGAGCGGAATCCTGCCAGCAGTTTCGATTTGACCACGATGTCCTTGAGTATCTTGTTGACCGCGTGGCCGAGGTGGATCGCGCCGTTCGCGTAGGGTGGTCCGTCGTGCAAGATGAATGCGTGTTCGCGTGCACCGGTCTGCCGCTGGATCTCGCCGTAGCGATCCTTCGCCTCCCACTCGGCCAACATGTCGGGCTCGCGACGCGCCAGATCCGCCTTCATCGAAAAGCGGGTCTTCGGCAGGTTGATGGTGGGTTTGTAGTCGGTGGCCATCGGGACGTGAGCGGTGAGCGGTGAGCAGTGAGCAGTGAGCAGTGAGCGGACAAAGCCTAACAACGAATCCTTCCCTGGGTGCACGCCGCAGGTCGGAACCCGGAATGCGGCGACTTCATGCGAGGCGCTTCATGGACAAATCAGAAGTGCCGGATCCCCATTTTCACGGGACTGGAAGTTACGATCCTTCGATGACAACCCGGATCCCTGCAGTATCTTGTGGGCCTTCGCCGCATCACGGCCCATCTGCGCAACCAGCGCATCGAGGTCGTTGAATTTTTCCTCGTCGCGCAGTTTGGCAATAAACTCGATTTCGATGCGACGGCCGTACAGATCGTCGTCGAAATCGAACAGGTGCGCTTCGAGCACCGGCTCGACGCGGCACCGATCGTCGGCATCGGCCACAATCGTCGGACGGACCCCAAGGCTCGCCACGCCGTCGCGCGCCTCGGGACCGATGCCGTGCACGCGTACAGCAAAGATACCGGCGAGCGGCGGCGCGCGCCGGCCAGGCAGCAGGTTGGCAGTCGGATAGCCGAGCTTGCGACCGAGCTGGCGGCCCCGTACGACGTGGCCCCCGATCGAAAATCGGCGCCCCAGCCCGCGCGCGGCCGCATCGAACTCACCTGCCGCAAGTTGCGCTCGGATCACGCTGCTGCTCACGCGCGCGCCGTCGAGCTTCACATGCGGAAATGTCTCGACCGAAAAACCGAGAGTGCGGCCGACCTCTCTCAAGCTCGCCACGTCGCCGCGACGCGCGTGACCGAAGCGAAAATCCGCACCGACCCAGATTTCGCGCGCGCCGCAGCGCGCGACGATCACCTGGTCGATAAAATCCCGCGCCGTCATCACGGCCAATGCCGCGTCGAAGCGCAATAACAGCAAACGCTCGATGCCGCAGGCCGCAATCAATTCGATCTTTTTGCGCACGCTGCCAAGTCGCGGCAAGGTTTCGCCACGTGAGAAATACGCACGCGGAATCGGCTCGAAACTGATCGCCACCGGCACCAGGCCAAGTTTCAGTGCGCGATCGCGCACACGCGTCAGCAGCGCGCGATGTCCCAGATGCACGCCATCAAACGCCCCGATAGCCAGCACGCTGCCGCCGGGCGCCAGACATGGCCCCGCAAGATCCCGGAAAACCAAGCTCATCGGCGCGAGTATACCGGGTGGGTCGGCGCTTTCGTCGTTTGACTTTTTTTGCCTTGCACGGCCGCGCATTCGTCCGCGAATGTTCTTCCGACCTCGTA
>JBAVZT010000487.1:0-5091 GCA_049588955.1 Rhodanobacteraceae bacterium
GGTGACGCTGATCCATCAGCATCAGATACTTCCCACCTTCGCGCAGCGGCATCGTTGCTCCGGGCTGGATTTTCAGGTCGATCATTTCGCGCGCACTGATGGTGCCGCGCTCGTTGACGGTTTCCATCACCGAGATGGCGCGAAATGCGTCACTCTGTACCGACAGGATGCGCAACGGCGCGTCCCCGCTGTTGCCGAGCGTGGCATAACCGGCCGATACCGGGATATCGCCGACACCGGGCGTAATCCAGGCATCATGCACGCTGAGTTTGCCGCCTGCCTGCACGGTCGCTGCAAACACGACAAGCAGCAGCGATGCGACCATTCGGGCACCTGACATTCGATTCATCGAAACTCTCCACAGGCTGGCATCATAGGCCGTATCCCGCATCGGAAGGAATCTGCGCATGTATCGGTACCTGCTGACAATCGCGCTCGCTGCCTCGCTGGTCGCGTCGGTGGCGGCGTCGGCGTCGGATAATGACCTTGCCATCACGCTGTATCGTCGCAACGGCGACGCGCTGTTCGACGGCGGTGAATCGGCACTCGCCGAAGGATACGCGATCGTTCACGAACGCAGGGCGCTCGCCCTGGCTGGCTCGCGTCGACGCATATTGATCGACGGCCTGCCCGCGACGCTCGACGCCGAGGCGATCACGGTGCTCCTTGACGGCAACGCACAAATACTTGCAAGGCACGTGTTTCCCGCAGGTGGCGGCAGCCAGCTCGCGGCGCATCGAGGCGAGCACGTCGACGTATTCGCCGCCGACGGCAAATCGATGGTTGACGGCATTCTGCTCGGCCTGAACCGTTCCGATCTCGAGGTGCGCGCGTCCGACGGAACCGTGAGCTATGTGCACGATTACACTCGCATCACGTTTCCGGAAGGCGGCGGGCGGCCCGGCAGCAGGTTGCAACTGATGGTCAGGGACGCAGGCAGGACGAGCCATGCCGACTTGACTTATCCGACGTCTGGTCTCGGCTGGCGTGCCGCCTACAGCGCGATGTTGCAACCGGGCGCAGATTGTCGAGTGCAGCTGGAATCGCTGGCGAGTATTGCCAATCGCAGTGGGCGGGATTTTCCGGATGCGCACCTGGAACTGGTTGCCGGGGAACCGAACTTCGCCAAGCCGACTGCGCCGCAACCGGTCGCCCTGAAAGCAAGCGCCTACAGTGCCGCCCCCGAGACCTTGCCCGAGCAGGGTGCACTCGAAGACTACCGCGTCTACGCGATCGACGGCACGCTCGATCTACCCGACGCGAGCGTGACTCAGGTACTTCTGTACGCTCTGCAGGATCTCGCTTGCACGCGCATGCTGCTGGTCGATGCCGGCGGCGGTGGCTGGACACCGCCGAAACCGATGACGGTCGACAACGGCTACCTGCGCAACCTGTCGAAGGCAACCAGTCGGCTCGCGTTTACGGCGCCGGTCAATTTACCGGCGGGCTTTGTGCGCGTGTTGACCCGAGCCAAGGATGGTTACGGTGAATTTCTCGGCGAAGCGCGCATCGGTGACACGCCGCAGAATCAAAAGGTCGACTTCGCGCTCGGTTCGTCATTCGACGTGACCGCAACGCGCGAACGCACGCTGTTCAACGTGGATCAGGCAGCTCATGAAATGAGCGAAGGATTCCGGATCACACTGGGCAATGGCGGCGACATCCGACGCACGATCACGCTGCGCGACCACCCCTACCGCTGGCGCAACTGGTCGCTGGTTTCATCAAGCGTCAAGCCGGCAAGGCAGACGCCTGACCTGCTCGAATTCCGAGTCAACGTGCCGGCTGGCGGCGAGAGCGTCCTGGACTACACGGTGCGCTATCAATGGACGGCGGCAGACGAGTGAACGCCATGATCGAAATCATCGAACACGCCGACATCCGCGAGATCCGTCTCGCGCGACCGCCGGTCAACGCGCTGAACCCGACGCTGGTTCGGCAATTGCGCGAAACGATCGAGATTGCACGGGGCGATGGCATACGCGGCCTGTTGCTGTCCGGTGCGTCCGGGATGTTTTCCGCCGGTCTCGATGTCCCTTTCCTGCTCGGGCTCGACCGTGCGGAGATGGAGCGTTTCTGGCGCGAGTTCTTCGGCCTGTGCGCGGACCTGGCCTGCTCGCCGGTTCCCGTCGCCGCCGCCCTCACCGGTCATTGTCCCGCCGGTGGTACGGTGCTCGCCATCTTGTGCGATTTCCGGGTCATGGCACGCGGCGAGTTCCGCATCGGACTCAACGAGGTGCAGGTCGGATTGAGCGTTCCCGACTGCATTCAGGCCGCGATGCGGCGTCTGGTCGGGGTACGGCGCGCCGAGCAGCTGATGGTCGCCGGCGCGCTGATCGAGGCCGAGCGTGCGCATGCGAGCGGCCTGGTTGACGAATTGGCCGATGTCGATCAAGTCGTTCCGCGCGCTCTTGGCTGGCTGTCCGCTGTACTGAAACTGCCGCCGAACGCGATGAGCGAAACACGTCGTTCGGCGCGTGCCGATCTCGTCGCGGTATTTGCCGACCCGGACAAGCTGCCGGTAGAGGAGTTTCTCGATGGCTGGTTCGCGGTGGAGGCGCAGGCCACGCTGAGTGCGCTGGTGACCAGGCTCAGGGATCGAAAGCCACCCGCACCGTAGCGGTTGGCACGCGATTCCCGGCGAACGGTTTCCTTCGTGGTGCGTCAGTCGGGTTCGTCACCAACCGCGACAGGTCGCTGTGCATCCTCGATCCAGCCGCTCCAGGACGGGGCAAAGAGGCGCGAACCGTGCAGGCCGGCATGTTCCATCGCGAGCAGGTTGTGACAGGCCGTCACCCCGGATCCGCACATGTGAACGACATCGGACGGCGCACAATCGGCCAACAGCACGTTGAACTCGTCTGCCAGCCTTTCGGCTGATTTGAAGCGGCCGTCGCTCCGGAGATTGTCGGTGAACGGCCTGTTGCGCGCGCCCGGAACATGACCTGCAACCTTGTCGATCGGTTCGATCTCGCCGAGATAGCGGTTGCGAGCGCGTGCATCAAGCAGCAACATCGACGGATCGACGCGACACTGTTCGAGTTCATCGAAGTCGACCAACTGCGCCGCGTCGAACGCGATCCGCGCGTCGCTCGGCACCGCTGTCGGACGCACGGACTCCAGCGGCAGGCCCGCAGCGCACCATGCCGCCATGCCGCCATCAAGCACGAAACCCGCGTGCCCGGCGATGCGCATCAGCCACCACATCCGCGCCGCCGCGAGCGCTCCGCCGGCCGCATCGTAGGCGACGACGGGCACTCCGGGACGCCAGCCCCAGGATGACAGTACGGCGGAAAAGGCAGCCTCATCGGGCAGTGGGTGCCGGCCGGCTCCGGATTTCGACAAGTCGGCCAGGTCGCGGTCGAGATCGGCATGTACGGCGCCGGAAATGTGCCCTGCCGCATAGTCACGCGCAGCCTTGGGCGGATCGGCCAGATCGAACCGGCAATCGACGATCAGCACGCCGCCCGCGCGCATGCGTTCGCCAAGAACCTCGACAGACAGCAACGGACCGGCTCGAGATCGGCCGTTCATGTGGTACACGTCCGCACACGCCGCGCGAGATTCAGCAGCATCGCTGCGGTGGCGCCCCAGACGCGATGACCTTCCCAGTCGAATTCCACGATGTCACGCAGCCGTCCGCGCCATCTGACGCGCCGGGACCGAAGTCGACCCGGCGCAAGAACGAATGCCAGCGGCACCTCGAACAACTCTGCCACCTCGACACCGTCCGGGCGCGCGCGATAGTTGCCTTCGACGAAACCGGTTACCGGTACCACACAATAACCCGATACCGTCTCGAAGCTGTCGAGATAGCCGAAAGCCTCGATCGAAGTCGGCTCGATGCCGGTTTCCTCCCTGGTCTCGCGCAGCGCCGCCGCGATCGCATCGCTGTCATCGATTTCGATGCGGCCACCCGGGAAGCTCACCTGGCCCGCATGCTGACGCATCCGCTCGCTCCTGACGGTGAACAGAATCGAGATTCCGGCCCGGCGGCAGATCAGCGGGACCAGCACCGCGGCAGACTGCCTCGGCCGGTGCGGATCGACAAGGTCGGCGAGTTCGTCCGCGTTCCATCCGGGCGCGCACGGCGCATCGTCAAGGGCACGAACCGCGCGACGCAACTGCGACTTGCTGATCGCGTCCGCCAATGAGACAGTCATTGGCGTCGCGCGGCATGCCCTGGCAACACCCGTTCGATGATGCGCATGCGTTCGTCCTCGCCCATCGTCGTCCAGCGCGAAATCTCTTCACAGCTGCGCAGGCAGCCGATGCAGTATCCGCTTGCATCGAGCCTGCATGTGCCAACGCACGGACTGACAACCGGCTCGACTGCCGCCCTGGCCCTCGAGTCAGCCGTCATCTGCATATGAGAGGTACGAATGCGCGCCGGCGATCACTTGACGCCAATGATCTTGATGTCGAACACGAGTGCTTCGCTGGGTCCGATGCTGGGCGGATTGCCGCGCTCACCGTACGCAAGATCCGGCGGGATGAAGATCTGCCAGTGATCACCGACCCGCATCTTGGGCAACACTTCCTGCCAACCCTTGATGACGTCGCCGACCTTGACAGTCACCGGCTTGCCGCGCGCGAACGAACTGTCGAACTCGAGACCGTCCGACAACGAGCCACGATAATGCAGCGTCACTTCGCTGTTCGGCGTGACACGCGGGCCATTGCCGTCCTCGATCACGCGGTACTGCACACCCGAGGGCAACACGATGATGCCCTTCTTGGACTTGTTGGCCGTCATGAACGCCGCGCTCTTGCGCTTGTTTTCGGCGTTGCTCTTGTCGAATTCGGACTTGGCCTCGGCCAGTGCCTTCTTCTGGAACTTGGTAAGGACCTCGGTCATCGTCGCCGCCGGCACGGCCGGATCACGCTTGGCATAACCGTCCTGTATCGCGCGATTCAAGGTACCCATATCGATATTCATCTTGCGGTCGACAAAGTCGTGACCGAGCTGATAGCCGATCGCGTACGACAGCTTGCCTTTTTCCGAGCTGGTGTCCTGCGCCGAGACGGAGCCCACCGTAAACAACGCCGCCAGGGCGAGTAGCCAAGCAAATTTCATGTCTGCCTCCAGAC
>JBAVZT010000488.1:0-2112 GCA_049588955.1 Rhodanobacteraceae bacterium
CGCCGGAGCGGTGCGAGCAGGTCGCCGTAGCGGCTGGCACGCGCGGTATCGCGTCGCAGCGGCTCGCGTACCTGGGCGACGCTCGCGGTGCGGATCGCACGATCGAGTGTGTGGAAATCCAGACACACCGGATCGAACTCGAACCCGAGAAAGGCAAGCAGCTTGCGCAGCTCCGCCTCGGGATCGGCGATCAATTCCTCGTAAACCAGCTCGTACACGCGATCCGGAAAGCGCTCGAGCCACGCCCGCATCGCCCGGTCGTACGCGCGCCAGACTCCGGCAACCTCATCCAGGTCGTAGGTGAACTCCTGGCCGCTCGCGAAAGTCTGGCGGAAGCACGACAGGCAGGTTTCCACCGGATCGCGGCGGACGTTGACAAAGCGCGCGCCCGGCAACATCGAAAGCGCGCTGCCGATGAAGCGCCAGTTGCCGAGGCCCTTGTCGGTGAACACGGCGCGACGACCCTGCCAGCGGGCGGTACGCTCGAGATAGCGGCGCCCGAGCTGCTGCCATTCGACCGGCGTGGCCTTGCCCACCCACTGCGGATACGCGACACGACGCTGGCTGGATGCCTCGTCCAGCACTTCGGGAAGCACATTGAGCTCGCTCGCAGCTTCGATCTCGGGATGCCCAGCCAGCATCTGCTCGACCAGCGTCGAACCCGAACGCGGCATCGACACGATGAACACCACCTCGTGCCCGAGCGTCGCATCCGGCGCGCGCGTCATCGGCGTTGCATGCGCCCTCAGCACGTCCTCGACGTGACGCGCGAAACCCGCGCCGTCCCATTGGAACTCGCGCCGCTTGGTTGCGTTCGCGGCGGTCAGGATCGCGAACGCCTCGCGCCAGCGGCCCTGATCCTCGAGCGCCTTGGCAAGCGAGAACGCGACCGCGGCACGATCCTTGTCGGCCAGACCCGGACGCCCGCACAGCGATTCCAGCGTGGCCACCTCGCGTTCGCTCATGCGCGAGGTCTTGACGTTCGCCAGTCCGGTCCAGGCTTCGATCGCATCCGTCATTGCCTCGATTACGCTGCGGTACGCCGCGGCCGCCTCATCCACACTGCCAAGTGTATGAATCATGCGGGCACGACCGACCAGCGCCGGAACATGCTTCGGATTGACTTCGATGCCACGTTCGAATGCGACCAGCGCCTGATCGGAATGAAGGGCAAGATCGAGCGCCTTGCCGAGATTGACCCATGCGGCCGGCTGACCCGGTTCGGCCTCGGCCGAGCGCTTGAGCATCGCCACGGCTTCGTCCATCTGGCCGAGTTCGCTCAACATGATGCCGAGGTTGCCGAGGATCAGCGCATCGTCGGGCCATTGGGCGAGCGCCCGCCTGAGCAGCGCGGCCGCTTCCGCGTGCTTCTTGTGTGCGTAACAGATGACAGCGCGCAGTCGCAATACCTCCGGATGCTCGGGCGCAAGCGCGCTCAGGCTGTCGAGCGCCTTCGTCGCAATCCGGTACTGCTTGCGGGCGATCGCCGTGGCCGCCTGCTGCAGCAACTTTGCGCTGGTTCGCGACAAGCCGATCGCCCGGTTTGCGGCACCCGTGGTTGGCGCCATGACGGACGGTCCACCGGCTGCGCCGCCCTGCCCGTTCATGTCGGTGCGCTTCAGATCAGATGTGGACATTTTTTCCCGTTACGGTCTTTCGGCTCATGCCACACGACCATCTGCGGCGTGCGGTTTTCATAACGCCGCGCGTCGACTATCCGCGCCTGCATCGATCCCGACGACCCGCTGCCAGCATGAAAAGACCAAGTGCGAGCTGCCATTCGACATCAAACGAACCCGGCACAGCGAAGCAACAGCCAGAGGATCAATGCGTGCCGTGTTTCGACGTCGCGCAAGGATTTCATGCCAATCCTGCGCTCCGTGGACCCGGCCGCCTTGCGCGACGCGCCCCGATGCCGGCACGGCACCGGATCGTCCTTCGCCGGAGCGGCTTGGCCGCTCCGGCGATCCCGGGCGCCGGTTTTTCCGTCAGATCGACGGGGTGAACGGCACGATCGAGCGCACTCCGTACGAAGCCGGGTCGCCGCTGTTGGCGACATGCAGCTGGACCGAGCCGTTGCCCAGCGAGATGACGGTCGGATGATTCACTCTG